>DAHXOV010000141.1 GCA_027364695.1 bacterium | reverse complement strand
GGGTATAATCAGTGTATTAGTAGGTGTTAATCTGCTAAGAGAAGGTTTAGACCTGCCCGAAGTATCTTTGGTAGCCATTTTAGATGCGGATAAAGAAGGCTTTTTAAGAGACGCAAGATCCTTGGTGCAAACCGTAGGAAGAGCTGCAAGAAATATCAATGGTAGAGTGATTATGTATGCCGATAAAATCACAGAAAGTATGCAGAAAACCATAGACGAAACACAAAGAAGACGGCTAAAACAGATAGAATACAATATGAAACACAACATTACTCCTAAACAAGCTGGAAAGAAAAATTTATTACAACCCTCTCCATCTTATGAAAAACCATTCACTTATCGACCTCCTTACTATGTGGAACCAGAAGAAATCAATATAGCAGCAGATCCTGTTATTCAGTATATGTCATCAGAACAAATTATTGAACTGATCCATACATTAGAAAAGAAAATGTATGAAGCTGCAGCGAATGAAAACTATATGGAAGCCGCACATTACAGAGATGAAATCAATGCTTTGAAAGATAAACTATTGGTGAAAAAATAATTTTACTCTTTACTTTCTTCTCCGATATTTTGCTTCTTAAAAGCATCAAAATCAAATGATAATGTAAATCTCCATGTGTTTTGTAATGGATGATTTCTGTTGGCAACGGTAGGCACCAGATACGATGCATCCAAACCAAATACTGAGTACCTTATTCCAAATCCAAATGTAATAAATTGTCTTCCGCCTTTTGTTTTATGTTCATAAAAATAGCCCGTACGAAAGGCGAATTGGTTAGAATACCAGTACTCAAATCCAAATGAAGTATTCACTTCTCTCCACTCTTCACGAAACCCGCCAGGCGCATCTCCAAAAGATTGTATTACTCCCTGAATCACAGGGACATCAGGGCCTTTTCCAGCTAAAATAATCTTTTTACCTGTGGCTGCATTGATTGAATCGCCCTCCCCGTTTGCTTTCCTCAAATATACTGGCGGTGTAGGCACAAGTAATTTATTAAAATCAACGTACAAGCCTATCGTGTTGTAATCATCCAAAAATGTTTTTAACCCGCCACCTAATCTTAAATTGGTAGGTATAAAATTTTTCGTGCCTGTACCATAAGATATTTTTCCACCTAAATTAGTAACGGCTACACCACTTGTTACTATAGCTTTCTTATCTCCTAAATCAAATTTTTTACTTTTGTAATAAGCAGACCAATCCACTGCCACAGTTTGCCCTGCCTTAGTTGGTTGTCCATTGACTGAATAGCCCCCTGTTAGGTTAGAATTGACATATCTAAATGCCATGCCCATTGAAAAATAGGGAGATAATTTTTGAGCATAAGCCACATCTATTGCAAACTCATTGGGTTTGAATTGGCCTGTTGTGTTGCCCATAATATCTGTAAATGTAATGTTCCCCAAAGAAAAATATCTCAACGAAGCGCCTACCGTACTCATTTTATTAACTTTTTTATAAAAGCTAACATAAGATAAACTAATATCGGGCACTAAATTTCTTAGCCAAGGAGAATAAGATACTCCAAAGCCCATATCTTTTTCTGCCATCGCCAATTTTGCTCCATTCCAATGAATAGAACTAACATCTGGAT
>DAHXOV010000127.1 GCA_027364695.1 bacterium | reverse complement strand
AGGTACAGCCCCTCATGTGCCTATTGTTTATGCTGCCACAGCGGGGGGCATCTTTGGATTATTACCCCTCATAGATTGTATCATTCTATTATCTAATAAAAAAAATGTGTATGAAAATAACCAACGTGTAATCATGTGGATAAATCAAAATAATAAAAAAAATATTAGTACGAGTAATAAAGAATTGTAATATATTGAGTTCATACAAGTAGGATACAAAATCTATTCCTTCAAAAAATTTACCACTGCCTCCTCTGCCTTTTCAATAGCAGCATTCAAATCATTATTGATGACTACAATATCAAACAATGAAGACATGCTTATTTCCCATTGTACTTTGTTGATTCTTTTCTTTAATGTTTCTTCATTTTCTGTTTTTCTTTCGTTCAATCTTTTTTCCAAGTCTTCTATACTTGGCGGCATTACAAAAATACTGAGTGTTATATCAGGAAATTTTTTCTTGATATTCAATCCACCTTTTACATCTATATCAAACAATATATGCCTGTTCAAGGCATGCCAGCTTTCCACTTCACTCTTCAATGTACCATAAAATAAACCTTCGTACACCTCTTCCCACTCTATAAATTCATCATTTTTGATTTTTTCTTTGAATACATCTACAGGAATAAAATAATAGTCTTTCCCATTCACCTCATTGGCACGCATAGAACGAGTAGTCGCAGATATTGAAAACCCAAATAATTCAGGATATTTATTCAGCAATGTTTTTACAATACTTGTTTTGCCGGCACCCGATGGTCCTGAGAAAATAACTAATTTGCCTCTGAAGTTCATTGCACAAAAGTAGAAAATTATCTGCATAAAATTGTAAATTTGCCCTTGATGAAAAAATGGAAAACAGGCGATAAAGTAAAATTTTTGAATGAAAAAGGTGGCGGCATCATTGTAGCTGTCAAAAGCCATGAAGAAGTCATTGTCCAACTACCTGATGGTATAGAAATACCTTACTCTGCATCCGAACTTATTTCAGATGATAAAAATTTTACCCTTGATTCTTCCTCCTCTCCTCTTCAAGAAACATCATCTACAGAAAAAACAAATTATCCAACTAAACACAAACAACAGCAAAGAAAGTATCAGGAACATATTGAAATAGATCTGCATATAGAAGAATTGACAGATAATCCTGCTCTTTATGCGCCACATGAAAAATTACAAATACAGTTGGACTACTTTGAAAAAAAATTATACAATGCCATTGCTAATCAAGTAAGGAAAATAACGGTCATCCACGGTATAGGTAATGGTAGATTAAAATATGAAGTAAGAGAATTCCTGAAAAATGTAGATGAAGTGGAAAGTATTGAAGATGGATCCTACAAACGATATGGCTTTGGTGCAACCGTAGTATATATTAAATAAACCAAAAGATGATTATCGCAGAAACAAAAATAAGAGTAAGATATGCCGAAACAGACCAAATGGGCTTTGTATATTATGGCAGATATGCTGAATATTATGAAATAGGTAGAGTAGAAGCCATGCGAAAATTAGGGTTATCATACAAAGAAATGGAAGAAAAAGGCATTTTAATGCCCGTTGTAGAATATCATATAGAATACAAGAAGCCCGCCTACTACGATGAAGAAATAATACTTATTACTACTATAAAAGAAATTCCTAAACTTAAAATAAACTTTCACCATGAATGCTACAATGCAAATGGCGAACTGCTCAATACAGGATACGTAAAACTTGTTTTTCTCAGAAAAGAAAATAAAAAACCAGTCCTTGCACCAGACTGGTTTTTACAGGAATGTAAAAGGTATTTTTAAGAACTATTCTTCTACATAAATTTTTTTGTTCATCACATTATATCCATCCTCGGCTTTTACCACAATGACTTGTTGCGCAGATAGGTTTTTCAAATAAAACTTTTTATTATTACCTAATACTATTGTTTCTTTGATTAACTCTCTGCCTAAAATATCACTCACCATTATATTGACTTTTGTGTCTTTTGTATAGTTGGCAGAAATAAAATATCCTTTTACATCTCTGCTGATATTAATCACAGGAGAGGCGGACACACCATTAGGATTAAGCCCTGTTGAAATCATTACAATTACTTCTTTGAATGTGCTTAATGTATCACCACAAGCATTCCTTCCTTTTAATATTACTATATAATTACCCGGCGTATTATAACTATGACTAGCATTAAGGGTATTAGCTGTACTTCCATCCCCAAAATCCCAATCAAAATAGTTTAAGTTTTGAGAATTATTTGAAAATACAAATGAAGTATTCACAGGCAGAGTGTCTGTGTTAGTTACAAAATCAACGATGGGGATGCTGGTACTGGCTACCAATTGAAATGCGCTTGTGGCATTAGAACAGTTGCCATCCGTAACTTCTACAAAATAATCTCCTTCCAAAATATTCTTTAAACTATCTTTACTTACATTATTTTTTGTCCTTATCACTTGATTATTCATATCTTTCCATACAAAAGTATAATTCCCACTTCCCATGTCAGCTTCTATTATACCCGTATTTTGATTATGGCATTGTGGCGTATTGACAATACTAGTAACAAGATTAGAAAGTTGTGTCATAGATATATTTAAAACAAATCTTGCCACAGTAGTAGTATCTGCAAAATAAAAATTATACGGAGAAGAAAGTATATTATACGTTGTGTTTGTAAACTTATCAAACAATGTAACGCACGCACCTGCTGGGATATTTTCTATATTTTGCAGTGCCAATTGATAATTCCCTGAAGATCCACTTCTTACTTTAATATCTATTGAAGTATTCCCATTAGGATAAGGCAATCCTTTTACTTTCAATTCTTTATTGTTCACAACTGCAAACACTTGTGGAGCACCAGGATAAGGATCCAATTGCACTGCATCATAATCAGGATGATAACTGACTGTAGCATTAGGATTGAAGTGCACACCTGAATATGAATTGGCTCCATTGCCTGTCAAATTGAGATAAAATAATCTGTTTTGTTGTGCTGTAGAACTTAACAACTCATTGTTATTGATAGTTTTTAATAGCGGATTAGTATTAGCAGCAGTGGTTTTAAATGTCTCGGACCACGATACATTAAAATTTAGATTAGCGATAATATAAAACCCTTGACCCGTAGGGATATTATCATCTACGCCACCCGAAGCAACAGCAGGTGTAGAGCCAACGCCTACTTTGTACAAAGCATAATCGCCATTACCACTATTCAAATCAGGATTCCATACTCTCAATTCATTAGCCATTTTTCCCGTGCTATAAGAATTTCCAAATGCTTTTGCAAAGCTAATAGAGGATGGATAAGGATTACCCACCAAATTCCATCCTTCACCTTGCCCCAGTGTTCTTGTAAAACTCCAACTGCCAGCGCTCTTTTTTACGATAGGACCCGTTACATCTACTAAAATATCAGTGGTAGTAGATTGTCCATTACCAAGATAAACCCAGTAG
>DAHXOV010000081.1 GCA_027364695.1 bacterium | reverse complement strand
ACTATCAGGCGCATATATTAAGTATATGATTCAGGACCCATCGCATTATACAGGTATAAAAAAGGGCACCTCATTTAGTATAGGCAGCATTTATAGGAACAGAGATGCTGTTACGACCAACGTCGTTGCAGAACATGATTCTTATGCCATTGGTGTCAGCTACGATTTCAACATCTCTCAACTTAAAAATGTAAGCAGAGGGAGAGGGGCATTTGAAATTTTTATACGATATGTACTTCCCAGTCCATTTGGACCTAATAACAGTAAATCAAGAATTTAAAATCTAAAATTATGATTAAATTTTCTAAAACTTTATTGCTTACTTTAATTACAACTTTCTTAATATCCAATGATATTATTAATGCTCAGAACAAAAAATTAAAACAAACTGTAAGTAAAAAAGAAAGTGATGTGAGTAATAAGGGAACAGGCTCGTCTGATATACCGTTGATTGATAGTATCAAAGTTAAAATCAATAAACTGGGGCCTAATATCAATACCCCTTATGACGAATATGCGCCTACTATCAGTGCCGATGGTTTAGCTTTATTTTTCACATCTCGCAAACCTTTTACCGAAAAAGAAAAAACAAAAAATAAAGTATCCAAAGAAAAAATATATGTAAGTAAAAGAAGTTCTCTGAATGAAGAGTGGGGACCTGCTATTCCATTATCTGACTCCATCAATATTCCAACAAAGAATGTATCCAACATAGCTATTTCAAATGATGGACAAAGATTACTTATTTATTTTGATGATAAAGGAAATGGAGAAATATACGAAAGTGTATTAAGAGGAACAGACTGGACAAGCCCCCAATCATTAGGAGCTCCCATCAATACACTTTATCATGAGTCATCAGCCAGTTTTTCTCCCGATGGCAAAACCATTTATTTTATTTCTAATCGCAAAGGTGGGAAAGGTGGCAGAGATATATGGATGTCATCTAAGAAGGATGATGGTAAATGGACAGATCCAAAAAATTTAAGTGAATTAAACACAAGTGATGATGAAGAAGCTACGTATTTGCACCCTGATGGTAAAACATTGTATTTCTCATCCAAAGGATACAAAGGATTGGGTGGTTATGATATTTATGTTTCAAAGTATGAAAACGGAAGATGGCAAACGCCCTCTAACATAGGGACACCAATTAACACGCTAAGCGATGATTATTTTATTGTAGTCAATGCCGATGGAACAAAAGGATATATGGCATCATCAGGGAGTAATAAAGACAGAGATATTTATGAAGTTACATTTGAAAAGAAAAAATCTATTCTTAAACTCGTAAAAGGAACTGTGAAAGATGCGGATACAAAACAATTTATAGAAGCATCTGTTACTAGCAAGCTCATGCCGAAAGACTCTGTTTATGGAACATACCGCTCTAATAAAGCAACAGGCGAATATCTTGTTGCATTACCAGCAGGAAAAAACTATAACATGATATGGGATGCAAATAACTATGCGCCTTACGACGAAGATTTTGATTTAACCAATCTTACAGAATATAGCGAACAATTACTGGACATAGAACTATTTCAAAAAGATACCTTTGACCGATATATGAATATTAGCGGATATGTAACAGATGCCAATGGACAAGCAATCAAACAAATTACAGTGATACTAAAAGCCAAGACGGAACACTAGAAAGACAGACACTCACAGCCGATAATGGATATTTTATATTCAAAAGAGTACCAAGAAATAAAGAATACGATATTATTGTAAACTATCCATCTGAATACACAGTAAGTGGCAAAACGCTTGATTTATACAATAAAAAAGGCATTAAAGACCAAAAAATACACGATCAAATTACTGATGTTAATGGCACGTTTCAATTTAAAAAAGAACTGGATGGCCTAGAAAAATACCTCATTCCATTCAATAAAGACAACCTTGCCAATGCTGCACAATTTGATGATGCGAGCTTTCAAAAATTTCTTAGTAAATATGGCAACTATCAGCATCCTGATTTATCCTATAAAGTGCAAGTAGGCGCTTATGAAAATCCTAATAATTTTGGAAGAGTCTGTAAAAAACACTTTGAAAAACTAGACAAACTGGAAAATTTAAAACTAGAAGATAACCTCACCAGATTCAACTTATTTTCAGGTATTCCTACATACACCCAAGCCATAATAAAAAGAGATGAAGCAAGGCAATTAGACCCCAGAGATGCTTTTGTTACAATATATTTTAAAGGGCAAAGAATGCTTATCAGTAAAGAAATATTGAAAGTACTTGTGAATTAATAAATATGAAAAAAATTCTAATTATCCTGTTCTCAACAGGAATTGCAGTTAATAATTACTCTTTTGCTCAGAAAAATAAATACAAACAACAAAGAATATCAGAATTTAATGACTCTGTAAAGATAATTACCAAAAAACTAGGGATAAATATCAACTCAAAATTTGATGAATATGCTCCCGTTGTAACTGCCGATGGACTGCAAATGTTTTTTACTTCACGAAGACCATTTACTGAAAAGGAAATTAAAAAAGAAAAAACATCTAAAGAAAAAATTTATACTTCTGTCAGAAAAAACGATAAAGAAGAATGGCAGCCTGCAATACCTTTACCACAAAGCATCAACCAGTCCATGCGAAATATTTCAGATATAGCGGTAACAAATGATGGACAAAAACTTTTGGTTTACTTTGACGATGAAGGCAACGGCGAAATCTACGAAAGTGAATTAATTGGCAATAACTGGAC
>DAHXOV010000078.1 GCA_027364695.1 bacterium | reverse complement strand
CCAAAACATAACCTCTGTGTGTATTTATCATTTCGCCCCAGGAAGGAGTGGGAGGTTGGGCGCCTATGCCTAAGAAACTTAATCCTGCTTCTGTGAGGATAGCGGTTGCAAAATTAGATGCTGCAATGACGATAACTGGACCAATGATGTTTGGTATAATGTGTCTGATAATAATTCTATTGTTTGTGAATCCTAATGCTTTGGATGCTTCTATAAATTCTTTTTCTCTTAAAGACAGAACTTGTCCTCTTACTACTCTTGCTACATCCACCCACATAGTTAATCCTACAGCGATAAATACCTGCACGATTCCTTTACCCAATACCAATGTAATGGCAATGACGAGTAAGAGGGTTGGGATAGACCATACAACATTAATAACCCACATGATAATATCGTCTGTTTTACCTCTAAAATATCCTGCGATGGCTCCTAAAAATATTCCAATGATGACGGATATGATGACTGATACAAAACCAACGCTTAATGATATTCTGGTACCTATCAGCAATCTGCTCAACATGTCTCTTCCTGCCACGTCTGTGCCCAACCAATAAGTTCTGTAGAAAGTGGACTCTTGCTGAACTTTTTTTCGCAATGATAAAATACTTTCTTGCACTTTGGTGCCGTCGGCAGTATAAAAAGTCAGCAGTCCATTTTCTTGGTCATATTTTACAGGTAATTTTGTATCTAAAGCGTATAGCACATCAGCGATATTAAAGGATACTTTAATGCCTTTATTGGGGGTGCTTCCTGTGTATCCCTCAATAATTACATATTGATCCTGAAAAAAATAATAATAAACGGGATAGGAAGTGTAATCCAGTGTTTTTCCTAAGAACATGGTTTTAAAGAAATTGTTTTCATCATAGAAATCGTTTTTTTTCACTTTTAGCATTTTTATTGTGAATCCTGGTGGCTTGGTATGTAATTCGGGTTTTTGGTCATTGGCAAATGAAGTTGGGTCAGGAGTGATTAAGTAACCTAATATGGAGATAGTGGTAGCTAATCCTATGATGAATAATCCGATTAAAGACAATGAATTTCTTTTGAACTTATTCCATTCTGTTTTTCCTAAGAATAAAATTTTTCTTTCGGATATTTTTTTCTTTGAAAGAAAAGAAAAAAGGGAGGATTTACTTTTTTTATTTTTCTCTTGTGGTTTATTTTGTAAAAGTTCGTCTGTCATTTTTTATTTTTTGGTATAAAGAGTATGAAAATTAGAGCACAAACATAAGGAATATACAATAATTCTGCAATGAAAAAATCAATCCATTGGAATGGGGTTAATTGTAATTTTTTTCTGAGCGAATGAAGGATTTTTAGGTCGATGAATAATTTTATTATGAATAAAAGTAAACATGTTTTGACAGAATAAAAAATAAGTGGAATCAATGTTATATTTGCGAATGCAATGATGATAGCGGATAATATGTTGAATGGATGATTTGTATATGTAGTTTTGGAAAGCCATCTGATTTTTTGATGGATTAAATTCTTTATATTGCGATGAGGGTAAGTATAGGCAATACTTTCTTTTTCAAAAGCGGCAGTTATTTTGCCATTGGAAGCATGTATTTTGTACAATAAAAAAATATCGTCTCCCGTAGGGATGTGATAGTTGTCTTTATAAGGGTTCAGTGTTTTGAATATTTTTTTTTGAAAAGCCATGTTGGCAGCGCTGCTCAAAATAGGAATATTTATATTAAGTGTGGCTAATGTTAGATGCATCACTGCTATTTGCTCAAAGTATTGTAGTTGTTCTATAACAGATTGAGAAGAGGGTTGAATAAGGACAGGAGCAATGAGCAAGTCGGTGCTTGGAGTCATTTTTTGTAGTAGTGAATAAAGCCAGCTTTCAGAAGTTACGTAAGTATCAGCGTCTCTTAAAATTATCCATTGAGATTTTTCTGAAGCATGATTTATAGCAGTTTCAATACTTCTTTTTTTACCTGTTTTTTGTTCATTGTGAATGATTTTATAAGGAATGTTTTGTTTGCTTAATATTTCTTTTGCCAGCAATGAAGTTTTGTCTGTAGAAGCATCATCGATGAGAATAATTTCTATACAACAGCTATCTATTTTATTTTGTTTAAACAGGCTATGTAAACATTGTTTGATATGCTTTTCTTCATTATGCGCACATATTACAATGCTACAATGAGGCATACTTTCAGCCGTAGGAATGTTTGGGTTTTTTTGATGAAAAAAGTAATCAATGAGTATCCAATACAAACAATATACGGTTATGGGT
>DAHXOV010000024.1 GCA_027364695.1 bacterium | reverse complement strand
TCCCAAAAATATATTGGTCATTGCAGCTGGCAATATTCCTATGGTTTCCTTTCACGATGTTATGAGCGTTTTATTGTCAGGGCACAAATTGATTTTCAAACCATCTTCCAAAGATAATGTTTTAATGAAAATGATTTTAATGCTTGTACAAGATATTGAGCCTTTACTGAAAGAAAAAATACATATTGCAGACAAGATCATCAACACCAAGGAAATAGATGCGGTGATTGCAACCGGTACAAACAACACTGCTATACTTCTCCATCATTATTTTTCAAAATACCCTCATATTGTAAGAAATAACAGAACCTCCATTGCCATACTAGATGATAGCACATCAAATGACGATTTAAAAAAATTAGCCGATGACATTTTATTGTATTTTGGTTTAGGATGCAGAAATGTGTCTCAACTATTTATTCCAAAAAACTTTGACATTCAAAAAATATTTCATGCACTTTACGATTATGGGTTTGTGATGAAACACCATAAATATATGAATAATTATGACTACTACAGAAGCATCTATTTGCTCAACCAAGAAGAATTTTTAGAAAATCATTTTATTATAATAAAAGAAAGTAAACAACTACACGCTCCTGTTGCTCAACTCTTTTATGAAAAATACAACGATATAAGCGAAGTAAAAAAATACATTCATTTGCACCAGCAAGATATTCAAAGTATAGTAGGAAAAAATGATGTTCCTTTTGGTAAATCCCAGTTTCCTAATATCAACGATTTTTCAGATGGAATTAATACTAAAAACTTTTTGATGACATTATAAATTTTATTTGTTTGCAAACCGTTCTGTAGAAATACTATTTTATCAGCCTGTTCAGAAAGTAATGACGAATATAAAAACGCACCTCTATAAACTCATTCTATGGAAAGAAAAATGCAGCAAGAGATATTACTTCTTGATTCTTTCCACATATTGACCCGTGCGAGTATCTATTTTCACCCAGTCACCTACATTACAAAACAAAGGCACCATTATTTCTGCTTCTGTATCTATTGTCGCTGGTTTCATAGCATTCGTAGCCGTGTCGCCTTTCATTCCTGGCTCTGTGTAAGTAATTTCTGCTTCAATAAAAGTAGGCGCTTCGGCTAATATCACATGTTCACCCTCTTCAAAAGTAACCTTTACTTCTGCACCTTCTTTCAAAAACTTTCTTCCTTCTCCAAACAAAGCCAATGGGATATGAGTTTGTTCAAAGGTCTCATTATCCATCACAACAGCAAACTCTCCATCAGGATATATATATTGCATCATTTTATATTCTACCCTTACTACTTCCACCTGCTCACCGCTTCTAAAACGGTTCTCAGCCAATTTGCCTGTTTTCAGATTTCTCATTTTTGCCTGATAAAATGCTCTTAAATTTCCCGGAGTTCTGTGTGCGTATTCAAGTATTTGCACCAATTCGCCATTGAAGCGAATGATAGAGCCTACTCCGATGTCGCCTGTATCTGCCATAAATTAAATTTTGCCGCAAAGGTAAGATTTTATTCACAGTTTGATGTGAGCAAAATCATTTTAATTATATTCCATAAAAATACTTACATTTAGGCGGAAATTTTTTGTGGATCTTATACAACACATCAATTTGTTATTTTAAATATTCGCTTATGCCTGAATTAGATTATAATACTCAATTGGAGCCTATCAAATTGCCAGAATACGGCAGAACGGTTCAAAAAATGGTCAATTACTGCCTTTCTATTAAAGATAAAAAACAAAGGACGGAATGCGCTCAATCCATTGTAAAAATACTGACACAATTGCGTCCCAATCAAACCAACATACAAAATTACGAACAAAAGTTATGGGATCATTTGTATATCATTTCTGATTTTAAATTGGATGTTGACTCGCCTTACCCTCCGCCCAATCCTCAATTCATTCACGAAAAACCCGAACCCTTGACTTATGTTTCCAATAAAATCAATTTTCAGTACTATGGTAAAAATGTAGAAAATATCATAAAGGTATTAAATAAAATTGATAATCCTGATGAAAGAGAATACTATATTCTTGTTACTGCCAACTACATGAAAAAACTTCAAAATATGTGGAATAAGGAAGCCAATATTAAAGATGAAGTTATCTTTGAACATTTAAGGCAAATATCCGAAGGAAAAATTAAGCTAGACTCTAATACCATTCAATTGGAAAAAGATGCAAGAATGTCTCATCGAAAAAAGTTTGCCAAGCAAAAATATCAGCAAAAAGGCAGATTCAATAATGGCAAAAAAAAATATTAACCTATCAATAGATAAAAACGATGGCTGTATTTGAAGTAATTGGTGGAAAAAAATTAAAAGGTGAAATTATTCCCCAAGGAGCTAAAAATGAAGCATTGCAGGTAATATGCGCTGTTTTATTGACCAAAGATAAAGTGATTATATCCAATATCCCTGAAATTGCAGATGTTCTAAATCTAATTGAATTATTGAAAGGGCTTGGTGTTAAAATAGAAAAATTATCTTCAGATACCTATTCTTTTCAGGCAGATGATATAAATATTGATTATCTCATATCGCCTGATTTTAAAAACAAAGGTGGGAGTCTGAGGGGCTCATTAATGATAGTAGGACCTTTGCTTGCAAGATTGGGCAAAGCATATATGGCT
>DAHXOV010000400.1 GCA_027364695.1 bacterium | reverse complement strand
TGCCATTTGAATGACTTTTTCTGCACTCCATTCTTCATTATATGGGTTACCAAATGCCATAGATAAATATACCCTTAAAGTTTTATTATGTTTTATGCAGATATTTTGAATCTCTTGTATTCTTTCATAAGCAATGGCTATGGAGGCGTTGGTGTTTCTTTTTTGAAATTCTTCTGATACCGATAATGGAAAACCCATGTAATTAATAGGGAGATATTTACAAACCTCCTCAGCGCCTCTGTAATTGGCAATAATAGCAAGTAATTCGGTAGATGTATTCACAGTACTGATTTTTTCTGCAATGATTGGTGTATCTTGCATTTGGGGAATGGCTTTAGAGGAAACAAAACTTCCAAAATCCAGAACATCAAAACCCACTCTTAATAACTGTTGAATATACTTCAATTTTAAATCTGTTGGTATAAATGTTTTAATCCCTTGCATAGCATCTCTTGGACATTCTGTAATATAAAGCATACTCATATATGTAATTTTTTTCTGATTGCAGTAATAATAGAAGGTCCTCTATAAATGAAAGATGTATATAATTGAATAGCATGTGCTCCTGCCTTGAACATTTGCTCTGCTTTTTCCTCTGTATCAATACCACCCACACCAATGATGATTTTATCTGATGACAAAAATATTCTTAATTTTTTGATAATATTTAAACTCTTATCAAATAAGGGCTTTCCACTCAATCCGCCTTCACCATATTTTTCAGGATGTTTTTCATATATTAAATGCTCTCTTGAAATAGTCGTATTGGTAGCCACGACCCCTGTTATATTCGTCGTTTGAATGACTTCAGCAATATCCTGAATTTGTTCATCTGTCATATCGGGTGCTATTTTTAATAGAATCGGCTTTGGCGATGGATTATTTTTGACGAGAAGTTGTTCCTCATTTTTTAATGCAGATACTATTTTCAACAGTGGTTCTTTATCTTGCAAAGACCTTAAATCAGGTGTATTTGGAGAGCGAACATTAATAACAAAATAGTCCACTACATCATATAACTCACGGAAACAAATCAAATAATCATTGACAGCCAGTTCATTCGGTGTGATTTTGTTTTTACCAATATTAGCACCAACGATGATATTTTTAGGTTTATGAATAAGCCGTTTTTTTATTCGCTTTACCCCATCATTATTGAAGCCCATTCGGTTGATGATGGCTTCATCTTTTAATAATCTAAATAAACGAGGTTTAGGATTGCCAGATTGAGGAATCGGTGTTACCGTCCCAATTTCAATGAATTGAAACCCAAGTGCAGCCAGTACTTGATAATGTTGAGCATTTTTATCCAGACCTGCAGCTAATCCAACTTTAAGATGAGGAAATAAATTATTTCTGTCAAAATTAACAGGAGGGTAATTTGGAATATTAAAAACAAGTTGAAAAAATCTTTTTGGTAAAATTTTATATAATAAAGTAAGCGCTGAAAGACCTAAATGATGTGCTTTTTCAGCATCTAATAAAAAAAGTATTTTTCTTATGCAGGAATACATTGAGTGTCTGTTATTTTATTGCCTCTGAGAAATTCTTCTATATGCATTGGCTTCTTTCCCTCAGGTTGAATTTGTTGTATGTCTATATAACCATTTGCAGTGCTTACTCTTATATGTTTTTTTTGATCCGTGATAATCTTTCCTGGCAAGTAAGAATGTTGTTCTGTTATTTTTTCTGCCCACAAAATTTTGCAATAGGTTTTTTTATGATGAATAGAAAAATAAGCATAGGCAGCGGGATAAGGAGAAAGCCCTCTGATAAAATGATAGATACTTTCAGAGGTATTATTCCAATTGATATAGCAGAATTCTTTAGTAATTTTTGGAGCATAAGATACTTCGCTTTCTTGTTGAGGCATAAGTTCTATCTGATGATGTTCAATAGCATTTAATGTTTTGAGCATTAACTGGGCACCTGTATTCATCAGTTTATCATGCAATTTTTTTGCTGTATCTCTCTCATCAATTATTACTTTTTGTTGCAAAGCGATGCTTCCTGTATCTGTTTGATGTTGTATTTTGAAAGTTGTTACACCTGTTTCTTTTTCACCGTTGATGATAGCAAAATTGATGGGTGCTGCGCCTCTGTATTTAGGTAATAGAGATGCGTGTAAATTGTAAGTACCATGTGGCGGTATTTTCCATACTTGTTCGGGCAACATACGAAATGCTACCACTACAAATATATCTGCATCAAGAAATTTTAGTTGAGATAAGAACGTTTGATCTTTTAAATAGAGCGGTTGAAGCACAGGCAATGTATGGTGCAGAGCATATTGTTTTACAGGGCTTTGATTCATGTTTAAGCCTCTGCCTGCGGGTTTATCGGGAGAAGTAACTACCGTCATAACACGATGATGTTGAACAAGCAAATCAAGTGTAGGAATGGCAAATTCGGGCGTGCCCATGAATACTACTTTCAGCGACATATTATAGTTTTCTTAATAAATTTCTAATGCTCGTTCTTTCTTCAATATAGGCAAACACTTTGCTGATATGTATTCTTTCTTGCTGCATAGTATCTCTGTCTCTAATAGTAACTGTTTCGTTGGTAGAGGTTTCGTTATCTATAGTAACGCAATAGGGAGTGCCAATGGCATCCTGCCTTCTGTATCTTCTTCCAATCGTATCTTTATCTTCGTAAATAACTTTGCCGATATATTTGAGATCATCCCATAGTTTTTGAGCCATTTCGGGCATACCATCTTTTTTTACGAGAGGGAATACAGCAGCTTTGATGGGCGCTAGTTCTTTTGGCAGGCTAAGTACAGTTCTTATCTCATTTTCTACAGTTTCTTCTTTGTGTGCAACAGAAAGAATGGCTAAGAAAAGGCGGTCTAATCCTACCGAAGTTTCCACTACATAAGGGGTGTAACTTTTATTTTCTTCAGTATCAAAATATTGCTGTTTCTTTCCACTGTACTTTTCATGATTAGATAAATCAAAATCGGTGCGGGAATGGATACCTTCTATCTCTTTAAATCCAAAGGGAAATTTGAATTCTATATCACAAGCAGCATTGGCGTAGTGAGCAAGTTTGATATGGTCTTTGAAACGGTAAAAATCAGAAGATATAGCTAAGGCAAGATGCCATTTTAGACGCTGCTCTTTCCAGTATTCATACCATTGCATCTCATTGCCAGGTCTGACAAAGAATTGCATTTCCATTTGTTCAAATTCTCTCATTCGGAAAATAAACTGACGAGCTACTATTTCATTTCGGAATGCTTTGCCTGTTTGAGCGATACCAAAGGGTATTTTCATTCTTGCTGTTTTTTGCACATTCAGGAAATTGACAAAAATACCTTGTGCTGTTTCGGGACGCAGATAGATGGTATTGGCTTCTTCAGAGATGGATCCCAATTGAGTAGCAAACATCAAATTGAATTGTCTGACATCTGTCCAATTTCTAGTACCACTAATAGGACAGGCAATCTCACAATCCAGTATAATTTGCTTAATCTCATGTAGATCGTTGTTTTCAAGGGCGGCTTTGAATCTTTGTTCTATTTGATTGATTTTTTCTTTTATTTCTTTTACCCGAAGATTGGTAGTACAAAATAGTTCTTCATCAAAGTTGGAAAATTTCTTTTTTGCTTTTTCTGTTTCCTTGTTGATTTTATCCTGGAGCCTGGCAAGATGATCTTCTATCAATACATCCGCTCTGTATCTTTTTTTGCTGTCTTTGTTGTCTATAAGGGGGTCGTTGAATGCATCTATGTGTCCGCTCGCTTTCCATGTTGTAGGGTGCATAAATATGGCAGCATCTATTCCTATAATGTTTTGATGCATATAGGTCATGGCTTGCCACCAATACGATCTGATGTTGTTTTTTAATTCAGCGCCGTAAGCCCCATAATCATACACCGCGCTGAGCCCGTCATATATTTCGCTGTTTGGGTAAATAAAGCCATATTCTTTTGAATGAGAAATAATTTTCTTAAATAACTCTTCTGTTTGAGCCGTGGTATTTTGATTCATGCTTTAATCGTTTAAAAACTTTTGCGAAAATAAGAAAAGAAATTGACACTGAGCCATTTACTATCCGATAATGATATAAATTAAGATATAGATATTTTCTATTTTTTTAGAAGTGGGGAGCAGAAATATATTTTGTAGTTTTGCAGGCGATATGAGTATTTTATACAAGTTGCTTGCTGTGATTTTGATTTTATTTTCTATGGTGGGAGGGCTATGGAATGAGGTGCCAAGATTTGCGATATTAAATGAAAGTATTAGGAATCTATATTTTCATGTGCCTATGTGGTTTGCGTTATTGTTCCAAATGTCTGTGTCTTTGTATTATGCTTTAAAATTTTTGAGTTATCAGAATATGGAGGATCATGTAAAGAGTGTATGTGCGGCAGAAGTGGGATATTTTTTTGCGCTACCTGGTATTCTCACCGGAATGCTGTGGGCAAAAACAACATGGGGGACTTATTGGACTTTTGCAGACCCGAAATTGAATGGAGTAGCCATGGCAATTTTGGTATATACAGCATATTTTATTTTGCGTGCATCGGTGGAAGATGAAATAAAAAAAGCGAAATTGTCGGCGGTGTACAATGTCTTTGCCTATGTAATGATGATGGTGTTTATCATGATATTGCCGAGGATGACAGACTCTTTGCATCCTGGTAATGGAGGGAATCCTGCGTTTAGCCAGTATGATTTGAATAATGATATGCGTATGGTATTTTATCCTGCAGTAATAGGATGGGTGTTGTTTAGTATATGGCTTTTGGAGATTAAAATAAGAATAAAATTGGTTCAAAATAAAATAAATGAATATGCAGAATAAAACGATTGAAATGGCTGATATGCTAAGGCAAAATGGAAAATTAAATGTGGTGATAGTAGTATTGGCAGTGATATTTTTGAGTATCGTTGTTTATTTATTCTTGCAAGATAAAAGATTGAGAAGTTTGGAAAAGAAAATGAAAGAAAAAAATAATAGAAATTAAAGCATATACAGTATGAAGAAAATATATATTGTTGCTCTTGTGATAGTGGCTATTGGCATTGGAGTAATACTGACTTCGCTGAATAGCACAGCGACTTATTCTAATTTTAAGGAAGCGAGAGAAAATCCTGACAGAGAGTACCATGTAGTAGGAAAAAGAGATACTACAGAAATGATGGCGTATCATCCACTGCAAAATCCTGATAAATTTGAGTTTTATATGATAGATCAATCGGGTGAGAGGAGGAAAGTAGTGCTGCATAAGAGTAAACCACAGGATTTTGATAAAAGTGAGCAGATTGTGATAATAGGTAAGATGAATGGAGATATTTTTGAGGCAGAGGATATTTTGATGAAGTGTCCATCTAAATATAATGACGTGCAACAGATAAAATAAATTGTCAGAATACGATGGATGATATTGTATATTCAGGAGAGCATTTGTGGGCGGGAGAATGGGGGCATTTTTTGAGTACCTTGTTGTTAGCATCTTCTCTGGCGGGTATGGCAGCTTATTTTTATTCATTGAAGAATAAGCATTTGCTTTCTACCGCAAGGTTTTTTTTGCATATTCATTTTATAGCGGTAACATCTGTGATTACATTGTTATTATGGATGTTGTTTCATCATTATTTTGAGTATCAATACGTATGGCAGCATAGCAATAAATCAATGGATATGCAATTTATCTTCTCATGTTTATGGGAGGGGCAGGAAGGAAGTTTTTTACTATGGATTTTTTGGCAAGGATTGTTAGGTGTTATATTTTACAAGACCTTAAAAGACGCTGAACCACTGGTAATGGGAATTTATATGCTCGTGCAGGTATTTTTATCTACCATGATTTTAGGTATTTATGTGGGAGACGTAAAGATAGGAAGCAGTCCATTTTTACTTTTACGGGAGCATGCAGATTACATGAACCTGCCACTTCTTCAAAATCCTGATTATTTGATTAATTTGGATGGAAGAGGGTTAAATCCATTGTTAGCAAATTATTGGATGACCATTCATCCACCTACATTATTTTTAGGGTTTTCATCTACATTGATTCCCTTTGTTTTGGCGCTTTATGGATTGATAAAAAAGGATTATGATTCCTGGCAAAAACAAGGTGTAAAATGGGCTTTTTTTTCGGTATTGATACTAGGGGCGGGGATATTGATGGGAGGAGCGTGGGCTTATGAGGCATTGAGCTTTGGCGGATTTTGGGCATGGGATCCTGTAGAAAATTCTTCATTAGTACCTTGGTTATTGATAATAGCAGCCGCACATTTGATGATCCTAAACAATAAAAATAAAGGGTCTTTCTTTGTAACACATTTATTTTCAGTTGCAGCATTTATATTAGTACTGTATTCTACTTTTTTGACTCGTAGCGGTATTTTGGGAAATGCGTCGGTACATGCGTTCACTGATCTGGGAATGCAGGGACAATTATTGATTTTTATATTATTATTTATGGGTATTGTAGTGTGGGCATTTTTGCGGGAATTGTTATGGAAAAATTTTTATGTAATGAGTTCAGTGCTTATGACTTATTTTTCCATCATTGTTGGGTATCAAAAAATATTTTTGTTATTGTGGGGAACGATGAGTGTTGGGTTATTGATTTATACATACTTCAAAAATTATTATCAAAAAGATGAAGAAGATATCTCATCCAGAGAATTTTGGATGTTTGTGGGCTCTTTATTAT
>DAHXOV010000397.1 GCA_027364695.1 bacterium | reverse complement strand
GTCAACAACAACATCAGCCCACAAACGCTCCTCAGACAACAAGAAATACTTAGCCGCCTCCTCGAATCCGAAAAAGCCATCAGAGAACAAGAAGAAGACCAAAAAAGAGAAAGCAAAGAACCAAAAAATAAAAAATTAAGTAACCCCAACCAAAATTTTGAGTATAATATGCAACATTTAAAAGAAATTGAAAATCTACAAAGCACTCCACTCTACCTCAAACCCTTTTACAGGGAAAAAGCACAGAATTATTTTATCCTCATCAAATAAAAAATCTATCTACTAAAAATGACTCAGCAAAAGCAACAATTCGTATTGCCATCCACAACAGAAAGTATTGCCCAAGTAGAAAACATCGTACATCATATCTGTCAAACATACGACCTACCCGAAGATATTTATGGGAACATCCTTATCGCACTCACCGAAGCTGTCAATAACGCCATCTACCACGGGAACAAAGCAAAACCAAACAAAAAAGTCATCATAGAAATCTTCCAACACACCCAAGGGCTCCTCTTTTCCATCACCGACGAAGGAAAGGGTTTTGACTACCAGCATCTTCCTGACCCCACCTTACCCGAAAACATCTCTAAAATAGGCGGCAGAGGTATCTTTATCATCTATCAACTTGCGGATGGTGTCCAATTCAAAAATAAGGGTAAAACCATCCAGATACAATTTAACATGCCTGTTACTGCAGCCTAATCATTTATGTTTTACCACACAAAAAAATACCTTCTCCCCCTTCTCTTCTTTTTTTTATTTATTTCCTCTTGTAAAAAAGACAAAAGCACTTCCCCTATAGACATGGGAAAAAACTACTTTCCCCTCCACTTAAATCATTCTATTATTTATGAAGTAGATAGTACCGTTTACGACGAATTCACCTTCCTCCCAAAAACATACCGGTACCAAGTCAAAGAAATTATCACACAAGCATTCACCAATGATGAAGCGACTACTTCTTACCGTCTGGAAAGATACATTAAATACTACGACAGTACCAAAACTTATGACCAAATACCCTGGCAAATAAAAGATGTATGGACCATCACACCTTACCCCAGTTCTATTGAAAAAACAGAAGAAAATATCGCCTATGTAAAACTCATTTTCCCCATAAAAAAAGCCGCTCAATGGAACGGTAACGTAAAAAACACCATCGGCGAAAAAACTTATACCTACGAATACATCCATAATTCTGAATACATCAATAATATTTACTTTGACAGTGTGTTGCAAGTCAAACAATACGAATACCGCAGCCTAATTCAATACCAAAACGAAATAGAAAAATACGCTAAAAATATTGGTCTCGTGTACAAAGAAATCACCCGTTTAGAATCCCAAACCATCATTCCTTCTGTACCTGTTGAGAACAGGGTGGAAAAGGGTTTTATCTACAAAATGAAAGTCATTGACTGGGAAAAATAACAAGCTTCAAAATATTTTTAGGTTCATCTTTTTCTACACTTGGTTTTCGTAATAGACCAACTATTCAAAAACATTATTGTTGATTATAAAATTCAATTGACTATATAATAACTATAAATAATATTTCGTATCATTGCCAAAAATTGTTTTATGAGAACATTTGAATGTAAAAGGGTATTGGCTGCCATTGATTTTTCAGAAACATCCTTAAAAGCAGCCCGGCAAGCCGCCTATATTGCCCATAAAAACAGCGCCATTTTGCATCTATTACATGTAGTAGACAAGCACTACGAATCATTCAGTATCATAGATCCATTGATATTCAATCAATCCTTTTACAATAAGTTTACACAGAAAGCCACAGAAAAAATCAATCAGTTAGCGGAAGAATATCAAAAAGAATATCATATCAAAGTTTATACACATATTACAGTAGGGTCTATCTCACAAGAAGTACTAGACATATCTAAATCTTTGCATGTTGATTTTATTGTTATGGGTACACATGGATATAAACCATTAGAAAGTTTGATCATTGGAAGCAATGCATACAGAGTGCTTTCCAAATCAAAAATACCCGTCTTAGCACTCAGTGAAGATACAGAAAAATCCCTGATTCAAAAAATTTTAATGCCCATCAATACCAATGTGATAAGCAGATATAAAGTAGATTATACTTTATCTATGGCACAAAAATTTGGTGCCAGTATAACTACTTTATTTATTATAGGCGAAAAAGAAGAAGAAGAAGTGGGAAAAATGAGAGTAGTTCTCAAACAAATTGAAAAAGAAGCAAAAAAATACGCTATCAACATGGAAAGTTTCATTAAGGACCATGTACAAAACGGTGTAAGAACAATCATTGACTTTGCTAAAGAAAATAAAAACGACTTGGTAGTATTGATGGATGAGGGAGATGCTCAAGAAACAGGTATCTTTTTTAGCATCATGTCTCAGCAAATTATTCATCATTCTCCCGCGCCAATACTTTCCATATACCCCGAGCGTATTGGAATAGAACCATCTTCTATACTATCCGGGGC
>DAHXOV010000396.1 GCA_027364695.1 bacterium | reverse complement strand
GTACAAATGGATGTGGAGTTATTTGGACGATTACGCCAAACATAAAAGAAGATACACCCAAAAAGAGATGAGTAATAAACTTCAATCTGTTGGATTTAAAGTAACTTTTATTTCTTCATTTGTTACAATTTTGTTTCCTTTTGTTTGTCTATCAAGGATGATAAAAAAAAATAAAAAAGCAGAAGAATTGACAATGGACGACGTGATACAGGAATTTAAAATACCTTTGTGGATGAATAAATTATTTTACAAACTAATACTCATAGACACATGGTTGATAAAAAAAGGAATTTCATTGTCTTTTGGGAACAGCATAGTAGTGGTAGCAAAAAAATAATCACACTTTAAAAATGTAATCGTCCGTTACTTCATTTTTCATATTTGTACATAATAATGGATTGTCTTTGTATACTGTTTATTTCTCTTACTTTAGTTCATTGTTCAAAATCTTTTTTAGTAGGATAAAAGTGATTAGATATATGTAGGGTTCTTAATAATTTAAATAAAGCCTGCTTTTTTCAGTACTTCCCAACATACAATACCTGCACATACAGAGACATTGAGAGAGTGCTTGGTACCCATTTGAGGTATTTCTACAATGATATCACAAGCAGACAATATGTGTTTTGAAATACCAGCAACTTCATTACCCAGCACAATAGCTATTTTATCATCATTGCTGACACCAACATTTTGTAAGCAAATACTATTATCGGCTTGTTCTACCGCAAAAATTTTATAGTTATTATTTTTCAATTCCTGTATTGCAATAATAACATCTGAAAAGTATTTCCATTCAACTGATAATGTTGCGCCAAGTGCCGTTTTCTCTATTTCTCTATGTGGTGGTTGTCCTGTTATTCCACACAAATAAATCCCCTCAATCAAAAAACTATCTGCCGTTCTAAAAATAGAGCCCACATTATTTAAACTTCTGATATTGTCAAGTACAATGACCACAGAGTGCTTAGGCGCTCGTTTGAATTCTTCTAATGTTTTGAATTTTCTTGACACAATCTTATGCTTTGGTACTTCAATAACTACTTAGTCATTTTCAATTTGATGATTTGCTTCCTTATACATTCCGTATTCTTTGATGAGATTAATAAGTTCTTCTACTGCTTTCTCTTCGGGGATATTTCTTTTGATGACTTGATGCCCTTTGTATAAAGAAATTTTTCCATATCCTGTTCCTACATAACCAAAATCAGCATCTGCCATTTCACCAGGGCCATTGACAATACAACCCATGATGCCAATTTTCAGTCCTTTTAGGTGAGCTGTTTTTTCTTTAATTTTTTGTGTGGTCTCTTGCAAATCAAATAATGTTCTGCCGCAAGATGGACAGGCAATATATTCTGTTTTGCTAATGCGCCATCTCAAGGCTTGTAGAATATCAAACATAAGATGGTTCAATTTTTGTGGAGATAATATTTTTTGTGTTCCACTTCTCACAATCATTATTCCATTCCCATATCCAGAGGTCATTAAATAGCCAAAAATTTTTGAGCTATGCATAATAAATGTTTCCTCATCACTGATATTGAGAGATAATTTGAAAATAAGAGGCAGATCAAAGCAAGGGTATAATTTTTCTAATAAATACTTTAACTTTCCTGAAGCATAAAAATCATCTTGTATATTGATTATCAAAACGAAGGGCTGTTTTGTCAGTATATCATATTTTTGCAACTCGCCAAGTTCATTACTATTGATTTCTAAAAAGTTTAATTCCCTGTGATATTCTGTTATCTCCTTTAATTGTTCTAAATTAATAAGTGGATAATGTTGTTCTTTTTTATTTTTAATCCACCACATATAGTCTTGTATGATGCCTAAATTACCTGGTATATCAAAGTCAATTTCTTGCTGTCCAATATAAATATAGTCAGAGGCAAAATCAGTAATATTCCACTTATCATATTTGGTATTATAAATATAACCCGCACTAAAAAAGTTAGATGGCTTGATATTGCTTTGCTCTGGTAGGTTATCTTTAATAGCTTGTATAACGACAGGTACTTTATCTTTGCTTATATTCAGAATATCCTTTGTCTGCCGACGGGGCTTATTTGTATTTATATTTTCAATGTTAATACGCCATTGAGGGTGGTCAGTCAATAGCCAATCTTGCATAAAGTTCAAGTTTTTTTCTCTAAAATCATTGTATGTTTCAACGAGTTTTTTGGCAGCAGGTATTTCATTTTCCGCAGGTTCTGTAAGAGATACTCTCACTGTATCTCCCATCCCATCTTCTAATAAAGTACCTATGCCTATGGCTGACTTTATTCTTCCATCTTCTCCATCACCTGCTTCTGTTACTCCCAAATGCAAAGGATATAAAGTCCCGCTCTGAATCATCGTGTGAACAAGCAAACGATATGCTTCTATCATCACTAAAGGGTTGCTGGCTTTCATTGATATAACAATGTTCTTGAGATTTTCTTCTTCACATATACGAACAAACTCCATAGCGCTTTCTACCATACCTATTGGTGTATCACCATATTTACTCAGTACTCTGTCACTTAAAGAACCATGATTAGTGCCTATTCTCAAAGCAGTCCCATATTCTTTACATATTTTGATAAGTGGTAAAAATTTTTCTCTTATTCTTTCTAATTCTGCATTGTATTCTGAATCTGAGTATTCTTTGTATTCAAACTTTTTTTTATCCGCATAATTACCCGGATTGATACGAACTTTTTCTACTATTCTTGCAGCCGTTTCAGCAGCATTGGGCGTATAGTGGATATCTGCGCAAAGAGGAATATTGTACCCTTTTTGTTTTAACTGTGCTTTGATATGAGCCAAATTCTCCGCTTCTTTGATACTCGGAGCAGTGATTCTAATGAGTTCACAACCAGCTTCAATGAGTCGCATACATTCTTCTACTACTGCAGGAGTATTCATAGTATCAGAGGTAATCATACTTTGCACTTTGATGGGATATTGTCCTCCCATTTTAAGGTCGCCGATACTTACTTCTGTTGTGTTTAATTTTACATATTGCATGCAATATTTTTTTGAGGATTGGATGAAGTGAAGCAGAATGCAAATTTATTGAATTTGTTATTATGGGGTGTTTATTTTGTTTTATACTATGCAAAATAAGGCATTAGCTTAGATTAAAATAGCGTAAAAGTTCAATCATTACCCTTTTTGTTGGAAATATTTTCTGTGGATAATAAAATACTCTTTTTATGAAGGACAAAAAATATTTACAATTGCAGCAAATAAAAATACCTACTTTTCAATTAATAATGAAAAATTTAGCACGGTTTATAATTAAACAAAGATTGATTTTGACAACAACAGTTGTTGTACTCACCTTGTTTTTAGGGTTTTTTGCGAGAAAAACAGAAGTGGCTTTTCAATTTGTCAAACTATTACCTGACAAAGACCCTGCTAGTATGCAATACGAGAAGTTTAAAAAGTACTTTAAACAAGATGGAACGATTCTGATTATTGGCATGGAATTGCATCATCTATACTCACCTGAGGTATTGAATGCTTGGCGCGCTTTAGGAAATCGCATTAAAAACATTAAAGGTATTCAGTCGGTGGTAAGCATAGATAGATTAGTTGAAATACAATATAACGATTCATTGGAGCAGTTTGTTGTTACCCCTGTTTCTTTACCTGAAAAGACAGATACAGAAAACATTAAAAATTATCTCAACGAAGTAATGAAGATAAAATTTTATGATAAAATTATTTTTAATAAAGAGGAAGATATAAGCGCAATGACCATTACTTTTAATGAAAGAGAACTAAATTCTAAACTTCGTTTGAGCATCACAGATTCAATAGTAAATCACGTTAGCGCCTTTGAAAAAAAGACAGGAGTGCAATTACATCTCTCAGGAATGCCATTTATTCGGACTACAATGATGAGAAAAATATCATCCGAGACCACTTATTTTTTTATTATCGGATTAGTAGTAGTATCTGTTTTATTGTGGTTGTTTTTTAGATCACCTATTGTGATATTATTTTCTGCTTTGGTAGTTGTATTTGGTGTGGTGTCTGCACTGGGTATTATGGTACTTATGAATTATCAATTATCCATTCTATCTGGCTTGTTACCGGCTTTATTAATTATTATTGGTGTGCCAAATTGTATTTTACTTATCAATAAGTATCATCATGAATTAAGGGCAGGTTTTCCTATAGAGAAAGCATTAGACCTCTCTATTCGTAGCGCAGGAAGTTCACTTTTTTTTGCTAATGTTACTACTTCTATTGGCTTTGCTGTGCTTTCGTTGATAGACAATCAGATATTGTATGAATTTGGTATTATCTCTTCTATCAGTGTAATGCTGGTTTATTTGTATTCTATTGTATTAATCCCTGCTATATTCAGTTGGCTGCCTGCTCCAAAAGAGAAACATTTAATGCACCAGGAAAAAAAATGGCTAAAGAAAAGTTTGAATAGTATAGCCCTATGGACTTCATATCACAGAAAAATAATTTTTGTATTTGTAATCCTTGTTGCAATAATTGGATTTTATGGATTTACAAAAATAAAAGCATTGGGCTATGTGGTAGATGATGTCCCTCAAAAAGAAAAGATGATGCAGGATTTGAAGTATTTTGAAAATAAACTAGGCGGTGTATTACCCTTTGAAATTGTTGTTGATACTAAAAAAAACAGAGGTGTATTTGCCAATAATGGCAAAATACTTTATCGCATTCATCGGGCACAAAAAATATTAAAAGAATATTCAGAATTGAGCAGATCTTTATCAATAGCAGATGCCGTCAAATTTTTGAATCAAGCATATAGTGGAAGATATGCTATGCCTGCTGTTTCTGACTTAAAGAAAATATCGGATGTTTTAAAAAATAATAATAATAAAATCACATCAGAAAAGAATTTACTCAATAATTTTATAGACACCTCATACAGTATAGCCAGAATCAGTGCCCAAATGAAAGATATTGGCTCCATTAAAATAAAAGACCTGTTGAATAGTATTCAGCCAAGATTAGACAGTATTTTTAATTATGATGAAGATACTAAAGCATGGGTAACTGAGCAAGAAAGAATAGAAATAGGCATTACAGGAAATAGTGTAATGTTTTTGAAAGGAAATGATTTTTTGGTGAAAAATTTGATAGAAAGTATCTTTACCGCTATTGTCATCATTGCTATTTTATTGTTGTTACTGTTCAGAAACCCATTTATGCTATTAGTGGCTATCATTCCATGTTTCTCTTTGTTAGTAACATCGGGTATCATGGGATATTTTGGAATATCACTCAAACCAAGCACTTTATTAGTGTTTAGTATTTCATTTGGTATCGCCACAGACGGTAACTTATACTTCTTAACAAGATTTAGAAATGCTATTAGGCAGCAACATAAAACATACGAAGAAGCCATTCGGCTCACTATACGAGAGATCGGCATGAGCATGATCTACAATGGCTTAGTATTATTTTTTGGTTTTGGCATGTTTATTGTCTCTGATTTTGGTGGCACCAAAGCATTAGGGGTGCTTACGGCATTCACATTATTAGTAGCATACAGTGTAGATCTGATTGTTCTTCCTACGGTCTTACTTACATTCAAAAAATGGTTGAATAAAAGATTAGAAAAATAATTGGTGGTGCTGATTCGCTATAAAAATACATTAGGAACGTTTATATTTTGTTATATTATTACATCGTGGATGTATTCACAGAATAACTATTTAGATTCATTAAAATACAGGTTAGAGGAGGATTCTATAAAAATATTTAAGTTGAAAAAGTACTTACCTATATTAATATTTGATTCCAGAAACTCTATCATAAGTTCTGCACCTACTAATATCATTGGCTTGCGAGCAGGAATTCTATTGAATGAAAAAGATATTTTAGGCGTGGGCGGGTACTGGATATATTTGCCATTTAAACTTGTTACCAACAATGATTTATATGAACTGAAAGTATATTACTTCACTTTATTCTATCAAAAATCTATCTGGAATCGTAGATTTCACAAAGTGGACTTAATAGGAGAAGTAGGATTAGGCCGCTTTAAGGTACATAAAATATGGAATAACGAAATACAATTTGTAAAACAAGGCAATTTTCGTCCACTTGGATTATCCATTGCATACACATTAAAACCATTGAAATGGCTGGGCATCCAGGGCATGTTAGGTTATAGATGGATGTTACAAAAAGAGTTTTATGATACCTTTTCCGGTCCCTTTTACTCAATAGGTATATGGTTTTCGGTAAAGGACTTCATTCGCTTTATCAAATATAATTGTATTGCAAAACGCAAGTATAAAAAAGAAATAAAGAATCACCTTTATTAAAAACAACATTCAAATATGTTTCTAAAACCTGTTTCTAGCTTAGTTTTTCCATTATCTCACCTCTCTCATAGAAAATAAAATATTACATTTGCAGCAGCATAAAAGATATGATTGAAAAAAAACAATCTTACCATCTCTCCTTCTCTCCAATATGGATATGGACACTTGTTTGGTTACCCTTCTTACTTTTATTCTTACTCGCTTTTCTAATATCTAAGGATATTTTTGGTAAGCTTCCTAGTGTAGAAGAATTACAAAATCCAAAAAGCAATATTGCTACCGTCATATTAAGCGATGATGGAAAAACATTAGGCAAATACTATACCGAAAACAGAATCAATGCCGCATATAAAGAACTCAATCCATGGCTCATTAAAGCATTGATAGCAACAGAAGACATAAGATTCAATGAACACAATGGCATAGACATCAAAGCCCTTTTTCGTTCTGCTTTTGGCGTAATAACAGGAAATACAAAGGGTGGCGGCAGTACCCTTACTCAGCAGCTAGCAAAGATGATGTTCCCAAGAGAGAAATTATCCAAACCACAACTCATACTCAGAAAAATAAAAGAATGGATCATTGCCATTCGGCTAGAAAAAAATTACACCAAAGAAGAAATTATGACTATGTATCTCAATAAGTTTGATTTCCTCAACCTTGCAGTAGGTATAAAATCAGCCGCTAAAATATATTTCAGCACCACTCCTGATAGTTTAAATATTCAACAAGCTGCTATGCTCGTCGGTATGGCTCAAAATCCATCTCTATATAACCCGATGAGATTTCCTGAAAGAACAATAAAAAGAAGAAATGTTGTACTCTCCCAAATGAAAAAATACAAATTCATTACATCACAAAGGCACGATTCTCTTATTCAACTGCCATTAGGACTAAAATTTAACCCTGAAAGTCATAACGAAGGACTGGCTACTTATTTCAGAGAATACATCAGAGAATATTTTCTGAAAGATTGGTGTAAAAATCATATCAATCCTGAAACAGGAGAACCTTATAATCTTTACAAAGACGGGTTAAAGATATACACTACCATTGATTCAAAAATGCAAAAATACGCAGAAGAAGCTGTCAGCGAACACATCAGATACTTACAAATAGCTTTCTTCAAAGAGTGTAAAAATAAAAAAAATGCCCCTTTTGCATGGAATATAAGTAAAAAAGACATTGAAGAAATCATGATGACTTCTGCCAAAAGATCTGACAGATACAGAGCCTTGAAAAAACAAGGATACAATGAAAAAGATATTTTGAAGACATTCCATCAAAAAACCCCTATGCATATTTATACACTCAATGGAGAAAAAGATACTATAATGACGCCATGGGACAGCATTCGCTATTACAAAACATTCCTACAATGTGGCTTCATGGCAATGGAACCACAAACTGGCTCCATCAAAGCATGGGTAGGGGG
>DAHXOV010000392.1 GCA_027364695.1 bacterium | reverse complement strand
GAGGATATGTATTCAAATACAAAAGAAGCAGGAGCCGTTTAAGAAGTAAATTCTAATGTTTTATCCCTCAAAAGTAAGTGTAAATACAACCATTCTGGAATTTATTTTATCTATACTTTTTTGAGAAAATATATTATTTCTTTGATACAAAAGATTTCTTGTGCCTGATAAAATTTTAATTTCTACTCCAAACTTAAAGTATTTTAAGTAAAAATCTACTCCTCCACCCCCACTATAAAAAAAATCATCTCTATATAATCTTACAGCGCTGTTATCCAATACATTACCACTGCCTGATGTGCCTGTGGACTTTTTATTTCCTGCCAAATCCATTGCATAACCACCCCCACCTATTACATAAGCACTAAAATTAAATGCTCTTTTGGATTGGACTTTTATCTCCAAAGGAAATATCAAAAAAGTGGATTCTACCGACTTCTCAAATACCAGTGTACTATCACCTTTCTTATTAGATAAAAAATACTGCAAACTCCGAGAAGCAACGCTGATATTAGGTGTAAACCTTATCCTCACATAATCGTGCAAATGAAAATCGCTCACTATCCCTAAAGCAAAACCAGGCGCCGATCTATGATAAATATTTCTCATACTATACCTGACTGTATCTATCACTGTATCAGGCAATTGAGCAATGGGCTTCGTGTTTACTCTGAAATCAGTAGAATTAAAAGCAATGGTAAAACCAAAATGTAATTTGTTGTGATAAAAATTTGGTAAATTTTGACCCGCCCCCTCATTATACTGAGACATTACAATAAAACCATTCAGGCAAAAGACAAGAACAGTGAAGAACTTTTTCAATCGCATAAAAAACAAAAGTATAAACCGCAAATATAAGTATATTTACTTCTTAACTCTTATTTTCCATTCTCCCCAACGAATTACTTTTTACTTATCTTATCATTTTCAGATGGCTCAAAGAAACGAATACTTAAAATATTTTCAGGTAAATAATTTTGTTGCACACAATGATGGGGATAATCATGTGGATACTTATAATCCAACCCATAATTCAATTCTTTCATCAGAGATGTAGGCGCATTCCTCAAATGCAAAGGAACTGGTTCGGCACCCTTCTTTTCAATAAAATCAAAAGCATTATCTATTGCTAAATAGGCAGAATTACTCTTCGGCGATTGCGCTAAATAAATGGCTGTCTCCGATAAAATAATCCTCGCTTCGGGCATGCCTATTTTATGCACTGCATCAAAACACGTATTAGCCAATAACAATGCATTAGGATTAGCCAGCCCTATATCCTCTGCAGCCAATATAATCAACCGCCTGGCAATGAAAAGTGGATCTTCTCCTCCCTTCAACATCACTGCCAGCCAATACAAAGAAGCATCAATATCAGAACCTCTCACCGATTTGATAAACGCAGAGATAATATCATAGTGTTGCTCTGCATTTTTATCGTATAACACACTTCTTTGCAAAATATTTTTGACCAAATCGTTAGTAATTACAACTTCATCCTTATCTGAATGTTGAACAATGCTCTCCAAGGCATTTAATAATTTCCTTGCATCGCCACCACTATAAACCATGATAGCCTCTGTCTCTTTGATATGAATTTTTTTATGTGATAAAACAACATCCTCTTTGATTGCTTTGCTGAGCAGTTGAACCATCTCTTCTTTATCAAGGTGTTTTAAAACAAACACCTGCATTCTGGAAAGCAAAGCAGGCACTACTTCAAAAGATGGATTTTCAGTAGTGGCGCCTATGAGCGTAATCACTCCCTTTTCCACAGCCGAAAGCAAAGCATCTTGTTGCGATTTATTAAAACGATGTATCTCGTCAATAAATAATATAGGTGCCAATGATGGATGAAATAAATTTTTTTCCGCTTTTTCTAAAACCTCTCTTACCTCTTTTACTCCCGAATGAACAGCAGATAGTTTAAAAAATACTCTATTCAAACATTGAGCCATCAATAGTGCAACAGTTGTCTTACCTACACCTGGCGAACCCCACAATATCATAGATGGAATAAATCCTTGATGAATGAATTTTGTAAGAACACCATTTTTGCCTACTAGATGTTGTTGTCCGACAATCTCTTCCCACTTTTTTGGGCGCATTCTCTCCGCTAATGGAATCATCATAAATATATGGGCATAAATTTACTATATTTAAGCCAAAAATTTTTTATGAAAAAATTATTTCTTGCAGCATTTATATTTTGCAGCCTTTACGCCGTTTTGAAAGACAAAGAAAAAGATCCTCTGCACAAAAGAAAATTTATTACTAATATCATAGAGATAAAAAACAGCATCCCCTCCAACAAAACTATTTCTGATGAAATGGAATTCAAAGATGGGAAAATATTTAGTGATTTTCTAAATGATAAATTTAATATGAGTTGGATAAAATACTCTATAGAAAAAGATACTACTTTTATTGACTCTGTATTAGAAACAGAAGTCAGATACTTTGAAGTAAAAGCCTATTTTAAGGATGAAGACAGAGAAGAAACCAATGTGTTCTGTAAAATTAACAACGAATACATTGAGGGTGAAATTAAAATTAGTAAAAATGACAAATTGAAAAAACATTTTGAATTTTCAGGAAGCGAAAAAGCTACAAAAATAAAAGATAAAAATAAGTGAAAAAATACATTGTATTTATACTTACATTCATCTATCAGTACATGGAATCACAAAATCAGAATAAATACGAAACTGCTACATTTGGAATGGGTTGTTTTTGGTGCACAGAAGCCATATTTCAAAAATTAAAAGGTGTTACTAATATAACTCCCGGATATGCCGGCGGATATGTTCAAAATCCCACTTATGAAGAAGTATGTGCAGGCAATACAGGACATACAGAAGTAGCACAAATTGTTTTTGATCCATACCAAATCAAATTTGAAGAACTCTTACAAGTATTTTTTCAAGTACACGATCCTACTGCTTTGAATAGACAAGGTGAAGATCTTGGTTATCAGTATCGCTCTGTTATATTTTATCATACTCAAAAACAAAAAGAACAATCAGAATATTACATTAAAAAACTAAACGAAGAAAAGGTCTTCGAAAAACTTATTGTTACAAGCGTAGAACCTTACAAAAATTTTTATCCCGCAGAGGATTATCACAAAAATTATTTCCGACAAAACTCTAATCAACCTTATTGTCAATTGGTTATTAAACCAAAAGTAGAAAAATTTGAAAAGATATTTAAGGAAAAATTAAAAAAATAAGACCTTACACCCACACATTATTGGTCAAAAGTTCATACAATTCCTTCATACCCTCGCTTGCTTTCTTCCTAATATGTACAAGATTTTGAGTCATCTTCTCAGAAAAATCACCCGGATCTATTAAATATTTTGGTATATACGCAGGTGTGTAATGCACTATTCCAGCGGCAGGATACACTACTAATGAACTCCCTACCACAATAAAAATATCTGCTTGTTGAACCATATCTATTGCCACAGGCATCATAGGAACCGGTTCGCCAAACCACACAATATGTGGTCTTAATTGCGAGCCCTTTTCACATCTCTCTCCCCACTCTAAATTCCATTTATCAATAAAATAAATTAAATTTTCATCCAAACTACTTCTCACTTTCATCACTTCTCCATGCAGGTGTAATACATTTGTACTTCCTGCTCTTTCGTGCAAATCATCTATGTTTTGCGTAATAACCGATACCTTATAGAATTTTTCCAGCGCAGCAACTAATTGATGTGCTTCATTGGGTTGTGCTTCCATACATTGTTTTCTTCTCATGTTATAAAATTCCAACACCAATTTTGGGTTTCTTTTCCACGCTTCTGGGCTTGCTACTTCATCAATCTTATAATTTTCCCACAACCCATCACTATCTCTAAATGTTTTCAAACCACTTTCTGCACTCACTCCTGCTCCCGTGAATACCACGATATGCTTTTTCATAAGATCATTTTCTGCAAAAATAACTCAATCTTTTCATGCATCAAAGAAACACTATCTTTGCAAAGCATAAAAAAGTATGAATATAAATCCTTTTATTACAATCTCAACCGTTATTGACAGTTATTTAAATAATTCAAAAGATCATTCACTTTCCGCTTATCATACAGCTATCCAAAACAGTATCCAACAGGCAGAAATAAAAAATCCATGGTTCATTGAAAAATTTGTCCACACAATGCTTTCACACATTGCCTGTTTATCAAGTAAAGCAAGTATAGAGCAATAT
>DAHXOV010000385.1 GCA_027364695.1 bacterium | reverse complement strand
CTAAATACTGCGTACATTGTCATGGTGCCACAGGAGAAGGTGCTGGCAAAGTGGCTGCTAAATTACCAGGGCCACCACCACCATACACAAGCCCAAACATTATGAATTTATCAGAAGGAAAAATGTTTCATGCCACCACTTACGGAAAAGGACTGATGGGGGCTCATGACTTTTTATCTGTAAATGAGAGGTGGAAGTTGATTCATTATATTCATAAACTTCAAGGGAAAAATGCTGCAACATCAGCACAACAAGATACAATAAAAACATCTATATCAGAAACAGCAAAACAGTAATATTATGCATATCAATAAAGAAAAACTACAGTTTATATTTGATGCTAAAGCAAAGATGTTTGCTTATGTTTTAATGGGCATAGGGCTCATCAGTATGATTAGCATGTTCATTGCGGATGGACAGCACCATTCAGAACATTACCATTTGAACAGGGCGTGGGCAAATGTTTTTTCAGGTACTTTTTTCTTTACTGCCATCAGCTTGGGGGCTGCTTTCTTTTTAGGAATGCTATATGCTGCCGAAGCAGGATGGGCCACGACTATCAAAAGAGTCCTAGAAGCCACTGCTTTGTATTTGCCTTATGGATTAAGTTTACTCTTGATAATTTTTATTTTAGGACAATTACAAGTACATCACATCTATCATTGGATGACTGAAGGCATTGCTGATCCGAGCGGTCCTCATTACGATCCTATCATTACGGGTAAAATAGGCTATTTTGGATGGTTTTGGTGGTTAAGAACTGTTCTGTATATAGTAGGATGGATATGGTTTACATGGCAATTGAGAAAAAATTCGTTGGAAGCAGATAAATTTGAATATGGCGGCGATAATCACTCTTATCACTGGAAAAATGTGAGATTGGGAGCATGGTTTATGGTAGTGTTTGCAGTAACATCATCTACTTCTGCGTGGGATTGGGTAATGAGTATTGATACACATTGGTTTTCTACTTTATTTGGATGGTACACCTTCTCAGGCTTGTGGGTCAGTGCTATTAGCTTTATGACTTTATTAATTATATGGTTAAGAAAAAATGATTATCTTGAATTTGTAACAGAGAGCACTATACACGATATGGGAAAATGGATGTTTGCTATTTCATTTTTATGGACATATTTATACTTTTCTCAATTCATGCTGATTTGGTATGCCAATATTCCTGAAGAAGTTACTTATTTTCAAACTCGTTGGGAAAGTTACAAATCCCTCATGTGGTTTGTGTTTTTCATTAACTTTGCTTTCCCTATGCTCATTTTGATGAGCAGGGACTCAAAGAGAAACTTTAATTTGCTGACATTGGTTGGTACTGTTGTTTTTATCGGGCATTATTTGGATACCGTTATGATGGTAATGCCGGGAATAGTTGGCAAACATTGGACAGGTATTAGCTGGATGGAAATAGGTACATTTATATTTTTCTTGGGCTTATTTATATTTATTGTGCTTAAAAATTTAGAAAAAGCTCCATTATTAGTAAAAAATCATCCTTTCTTAGAAGAGAGTTTGCATTTAAATACATAAATACTTTCATCGGAACTTTCAACTGAAAAGGGGCGCATAATGTGTCCCTTTTTAGTTCTTTTTTAATAAGGCCATATAAAAACCATCAAAGCCTTCGGATGGATAAATAGTTTGTTGTTGAATCATTTCAAAATTTGAATAGGTATTTAAAAACCAGTCTATTTGTTTTTCATTTTCTTCGGGAAAAATACTGCATGTTACATACATTAAGCAAGAATTGTTTTTAAGCATTACAGAATATTTGTCTAATAACTGTCTTTGTAATAAAATTAATTCCTGTATATTTTTTGATGTAAATTTTATTTTGATGTCAGGATTCCTTCTTATTACTCCAGTGCCACTACAAGGTGTATCTATGAGTAATAAGTCAGCAGAGTGTTCCAATCGTTTAATAATTTTAGAAGAGGTAATGATTTTTGTTTGTATATTATTACAAGTTGTGCGAGCGGCTCTTTTGCGCAGTTCTTCAATTTTTTTCTTATGAATATCCATGGCTATAATTTGCCCTTTATTATTCATCATAGATGAAAGATGTAAGGACTTTCCTCCTGCTCCCGCACAGGCATCTATTATTCTTTTTGCATTTTGTAATATCTCTCTTGGAATGAAATGGACTACTTTTTGCGAAGAAATATCCTGAAATTCATAATAACCCATTTTGAATAAATCGTTTTGATTTAAAAACTTTTTATTTTTAATTATTAATGCTTCTGGCACTTCTTGACTTTCTATGCTTTCCGTGCCAATAGATTTTAATTTTTGTTTTAATTCTTCTCTTGTGATTTTTAAAGTATTGGTTCTAATCACCAAATGTGCGGAATCATTAAGAACGCTTGCTTCCCTGAGCCATCTATCTTTACCTAGTTGTTTTATCCCCTCGTTCCATAAATCATTGTTATAGGATAATTTTATTCTATCCGGTATGTTCGCATCTGGTTTTTTATTTTTTCCCTTAAAGTAAGTATCTGTTATTTTAGATACATCATCAGTGTTTGCAATGTATTGATAGTAGTAGTAATATCTAATGATGTTGTAAACTGTTTCAGCGATTAAAGTTCTATCTCTCTTGCCTAATTTTTTATTCTCTCTAAACAAGTGTTCCAATACTTTGTCAGAATATAGTTTTTTATTGATTACATTATGAAGAGCGGTAATAATAGCGTTTAACACGGGTCTATGCAGTTCCATCGGGAGTAAAAAATATTTTTGCAAAATTGCAGTATTTTTTATTGGATTTGAAATAAAAAATTCCTTATATTTGCAGTATAAAATCATTTGTTTATGAAAACAATTCATTTCTATGGGGGTTTAATTTTATCTGTGGCAATATGTTTAGTTTATTATTCGTGTAATAAAAATACCACTTCCAAAGTCAATGTAAAATGTGTAAATTACTCTACTGGCGGAGCGGTGAGCAGTGCAAATGTGAAATTATACGCACCTGTAAAAACAGCTTCAGGTGGAACAGTAACAGCTGATGTAAAGGCAGAAGGTACAACAGATGGAAATGGTGTAGTATCATTCACTTTCAAACTCCCAGCCATCTTCAATATACAAGCCGTAAAAACAAGTGATTCATTGGCAGGTACAGGTATTGTAACATTAGAAGAAGGTAAAACTGTAGAAAGTACCGTGCAAATGAAACGTCAATAATTCTGCCATTGAAAAAAGAATTGCGAGTGCAGAAATTTTTCTTGTATATAATTGGTATTGTTATACTCACTTCTTGCGAAACTCCTATTTTTCATGACAAGAAATCAGAAGGTGTAATAGAGTATAAAATAGAAGCCGTTGATAAACAGCATCCTTTGGCGGGTTTGGCACCTGATAAAGCAATCCTAAAGTTTAAAGATGATAGATATCTTGTAGAAATGAGCACAATGGGTGTTTTCAAAACAACTTTTATTTTAGATGGTAAAAAGAAAACTCTCACAGAGATGATAAAATTTATGGATATAAAAAATGCTTGCATAGAAACTCAGGAAGATTTGATAAAAGAAGCCAATTTACATTCACTAAAATATAGAAACACCAATGAAAAAGTAGATATTGCAGGATACCAATGTGATAAACTTATTGCTTATCATGTTTCAAACCCTCAGGATAGTTTTGAAGTTTTATTTACAAAAAATCTTGAGCCTAAAAATATTTATGATTTAAGTGCCTATAAAGGTATAAAAGGCATGCTTATGAAATACCGTCTGAGAAAGTGGGGATTAGAACTTGAATTTACAGCTAAAAATGTTTCTTTACAGCAAATTCCTGACGAAGAATTTGAAATGCCTTCTTACTACAAAATAATCAGCAAAGAAGAAATGGAAAAATTTATTAAATCCTTACAGTAAATATTTTGATTATTAAAAATGTACTAAATCAGTTTCAATAGTTTCTCTAAATTTATTTTATTTTCAAACTCTACAAGCAACTCTTGCCTGTGAGATATAGCTATATCGTCAAACTCACAGGTTTTAAGGTATTCAATGGTCTCAATGGCATTTTCTGTATTATTTTCTACATATAAAGAATGATTGGGTTTTATTTTTGTGCCTCCAAGCATTTTATCATTACATAAAATAAACCGTGCTGTGTATAAACTACATATAAGTTTTAATTTCAATCCTGTTGCTTGATGTGTATATAGCCAAACGATGTGTGCATTTTGAATAAGTTGTTTCATCTCTTCCTCGTCAGGATCAGATACTATCTGAATATTAGACTGTTGTCTTGCTTTTTGATATAAAAATTTTGGTGGATTTTTTCCTGCAATGACAATAGAATAATTTACCTTGCCTGCAATATGATCTATTAAATATGCTGCCGCTTTATAATTTTCTGCTATACCTAAATTACCATGATATAACAAATATCTTCCACTCCCCTTAAAAGTACTCATATCATTGTATGGGTGAAAAGATGGAATGAGATCTGTTTTTATCTTTGAATAATACTTCTTTATATAATCATCATCGCTTTTTGTTACAGGTAAGATGATATCCGCCTCTTTAAATGCTTTTTTTTCATAGAAATACAACTTTACACTTTCTACTAAAAAATACATTTTTTTCAAGCATTTTTTTTCTGCTTTGAATAAATTATAATAATAATGGTGTTCTATATTACTTAATCTTAAAATTTTTTTTCTCTTTCTCAACAATGGATGATGCATATAATAGGCTGCATGCAATGTCTCAAAAAGTACGGGATAATTATCTTTTAATAAATGACTCAACAATTCTTTATTTATCCTTGATTTTACTGTGTAAGGCAATAAGCTTAAATGTTTTTTATATGATGTATCTCTTTCATAATAATGCACTTTCTCACAATATTTTTCTAATTCATCTCTTCTATTTTTCTCTTTGTATTGAAAGCAATGAAGTATGACCTTTACTCCTTGCTGATGTAGATATTTAATTTTGTAAAACACATCTATCACTCCTCCGTAATCAGCAGGGTATGGAATATCAAATGAAATAATGTGTATAAATCTATCTTCGTTCACTTTTAAACAGGTAGTTTTTCAATCATAAATGCTCTATAAAAATTTTCCAATACCTGATATTGCAA
>DAHXOV010000376.1 GCA_027364695.1 bacterium | reverse complement strand
CGCCCATCGTGAGGTGTCTAAAAAAATCAGGCCATAGAGTACATTTTTTAATCAAAGAAAATTTTTATTCTGTTATTGAAAACAATCCATACATTGATAAAATACATATCTTCAAAGATATGAACTCTGCTATCCATGAGTTATCCAAAGAACAATTTGATTTTATAGCTGATTTACAAACTAATTACAAAAGTCGCTACATCTGTTGGAAATTAAAAGTACCTAATCAACCATTCTCCAAACTTAATATTCAAAAATTTCTGGTTGTATTATTTAAATATAGAAAATTATTACCTAATCAACATATTGTAGATAGATACTTTGAAGCCATAAAAGACCTTCATATACAATGCGATTCAAATGGACTGGATTTTTTTATCAATGAAAATAAATTAAGCGAATCTGTAAAATCATATCCATTGCCATATATCGCTGTAGTAGCAGGGGGATCTTATTATACAAAGAAAATTCCTCTTTCTAAACTTAAAGAAATAGCCCATCATCTCTCTCACAAAAAAATCATCTTACTTGGCGATCAACAAGACAACGAAGATCTATCTTCCATTACTCAATATGTTTCAAATGTACATAATTTTTGCGGACAATTTAATTTGCACGAGAGCGCCTACTTTATAAAAAATGCTGAGTATGTAATCACTTCAGATACTGGCTTGATGCACATCGCTGCTGCTTTCAAAAAGAAAATTTATTCTCTTTGGGGGAACACCATTCCTGAGTTTGGTATGTACCCATATATGCCACATCCACAAAGCCGTATTTTAGAAAACAATCACTTATGGTGCAGGCCTTGCAGTAAGTTAGGTTATCAACACTGCCCCTTATCTCATTTCAAATGCATGAATGATATTGATGTGTCTGTTATTCAATAGTCAATCATAATGATATTCAAAAACATTTTTCTAAATTCAAATTTTAACCTGCTCATTAAATCTATATTTAATACGCTCTGTTTCTTTTCATTTCGGTGATATAAATCTTTCCTGAAATATATTTATTTACAGAGAGAAGCCTGTTTTTAATCTCATCACCTTATGCTCTCACAGAAATTAAACTATTTGTGACATACTTACATTATATTTGCAAACCAAACAGAAAAAATCATGGAACTGAACTTCAAAGAAGTAGAAACCCTTGCCAAAGAAAAGTGGAATAAACTTAATGTATATAAAGTAGAAAATAATACTGCTTTACCAAAATTTTATGTGCTGGATATGTTCCCTTATCCATCAGGTTCGGGCTTGCATGTGGGTCATCCATTGGGCTACATTGCATCAGACATTTATGCCCGGTATAAAAAACACGGTGGATACAATGTATTGCACCCAATGGGTTTTGATGCATTTGGACTCCCTGCCGAACAGTATGCTATTCAAACAGGACAACATCCCACCATTACTACCAAACAAAACATTCAAAGATATAAAGAACAACTCAATAAAATATCTTTTTCCTACGATTGGGAAAGGGAAATTATCACCAGCGATCCAAAATATTACAGGTGGACACAGTGGATTTTTATTCAATTATTCAACAGCTGGTATGACAGAAAAGAAAGTAAAACGCGTCCTGTTTCAATTCTAATTAAAGCATTTGAAGTATATGGAAATATCAATATAAATGCAGCATGCGGAGAAGCAGAAAAATTCACCGCTGATGAATGGAAAAATTTTTCTGAAAAAAAGAAATCAGATCTTTTAATGAGTTATCGTCTGGCATATCGTTCAGAAGCGTATGTCAATTGGTGTCCTGCATTAGGCACCGTACTTGCAAATGATGAAGTAAAAGATGGCGTGTCTGAAAGAGGAGGATTTCCGGTAGAAAGAAAACTAATGTTACAATGGAGTTTAAGAATCACCGCTTATGCAGAAAGATTGTTAGAAGGGCTTGATCAGCTTGATTGGAACGAAAGTATCAAAGAAGCCCAAAAAAACTGGATAGGAAAAAGCGAAGGGGCTGAAGTATTATTCCCTGTGCATTCAAAAAATAAAACCGTAAAAATATTTACCACTCGCCCTGATACTATTTTTGGCGCTACTTACATAGTACTTGCACCCGAACATCCTTTGGTAGATGCAATAACAACCGATGAATATAAACAACAAGTGACAGAATAC
>DAHXOV010000374.1 GCA_027364695.1 bacterium | reverse complement strand
ATCCATAAAAGTACGCTTGTCTTTACCAACGTCATACTGAAAATTTTTATTTTGGATTAAACATTCTTTAATTTGTATTATTGCCTCATCATCGTTTCTGTATGAAAAAAAAAGGATGGATAATAGTTATTATTGTTTTATTACCTTCATTGATATGGATACTCTTGGATATAAGCACAATCCAATCAAAAAAATTAAATTATTATGGACCAAAAAAAATATCCAAAAACAATCAAGATACTATTTTTTATTCTGTTGATAACATAAAATTTTTTAATGAAAAAACAGAAGAAGTTCTTTTAGACACCAATATCTACAATGTTTTTTTAACAATATTTATCAGACCTGAATATGTTCAAGAACAATTTCGTATCTCACAATTTCTAACCATGACGCATTACGAACCTGAAAAAATAAAACACATCCCCATCATACTAGTATATCCTTTTCAATCAAAAGATAGCCTATTCCACATAAAAGACTCTCTAAAAATTCAATTTAACAATGTACATTCAATGTACCTACCAGACAGTACTTTCAATACAGTTAGATTAAAATTTTTTCTTCAAAAACCTTACTATGTAGATTATAGCTTTGCCGTATTGTTAGACAAAAACAGGCATATCAGAGGCTACTATGATTGGCGATATGCCGATGAAATAAAAAGAACTATCAAAGAATTTAACCATCTCCTCATCAAAGAAGGATACAAAGAAACACTACAAAAAAATAAAATTGAAAAAAAATGAGAATCTCTCACTGGGCAATTATTGTTATTCTCTTAATCATTCATATTTCCTGCAGTCATCAAGAAAAAAAACAAAAAAATTTATTACTGCCTATAATAGGTGATAAAAAAATATCTAAAATTGGTGAAACAATAGATACCATCTATCACAGCATAGGGCATTTTACACTCATCAACCAGTATAGAGAAATTATCACCGACACCATATTAACTAACAAAATTTATGTGGCCGATTTTTTCTTTGCTACTTGCCAAAGTATATGCCCTAAAATGTCTCATCAATTAAGAAGAGTACAAGATAGTTTTGCTAATAAAAGTGACTTTCTAATTTTATCCCATACAGTAAATCCTGAACACGATACAGCAGAAGTGCTCAGAATATATGGAGAAAAATACGGCACCACAAAAAACAAATGGCACTTACTTACAGGTAATAAAAAAACTATTTACGACTTGGCAAGGCACCACTACCTAATCAATGCTGATGAAACAGAAGGTGAAGGCAATTTGTTCATTCATTCAGAATTATTTTTGTTAATAGACAAAGAAAGAAGAATTCGTGGCATATACGATGGCACCGACAGTTTGCAGGTCAATCAACTTATCAGAGACATTCACTTGCTATACAAAGAATACAAGTCATGAAAGATATAGAAATTGCAGTGAATGCCAGACATTTAATCTATCATCAAATGGAAGGTATAGGATGGTTTTCCTATCAAATGATGAAAAGAATCGTACAAACACACAGCGATATACATTTTTACTTTTTGTTTGATAGAAATTTCAACGATGAATTTATATTCGGTAACAAGGTAACGCCCATCATACTTTCTCCTCCCGCCAGGCACCCATTGCTCATTTATTACTGGAATGAATGGTTAGTGCCCAATTTATTAAACAGACTCAAACCAGATTTATATCTATCATTAGATGGCTTTATTTCTAAAAGAGCCCAATACAAACAATACGCTGTGGTACACGATGTCAATTTTATTATCTTCCCACAATATCTTACATGGAGTGTAAAAAAACTATACAATTACTTTTTCACAAAACACATACATCACACCAGCAGATTAGCCACCGTATCCGAATTCAGCAAATCTGAAATCACAAAGTATTTACATTACCCACAAGATAAAATAGATGTCGTGTACAGTGCAAGCAACATCAAAAAAAGAAATATTAATGACGATGAAGAAAAAAAAATAAAATCACAACATACCAAAGGAAAGAACTATTTTTTATATGCCAGTAGCATTCATCCAAGAAAAAATATAGTGGGAATAATTAAAGCATTTGATGAATACAAAAAGAAAATAAACAATGAAGACCAACTTGTCATCGTTGGCCGTTTCTTTTGGGGGAAAAAAGAAGTAATGAACACATTGAATGATATTCAATATAAAAACGATATTATTTTTACAGGCAGATTAGATGACGATACCACTATGTTACTAATGAAGTTTGCAAAAGCACTCATTCTGGTATCTCATTACGAAGGATTTGGCGTCCCCATCATAGAAGCTATGCAACTTGGCACACCTGTAATTACCTCCAATACAACTGCATTAAATGAAATATCAAACGACGCAGCCATCAAAGTAAATCCTGATAGTATCCAAGAAATTGCCCGTGCTATGCAAGAAATAAATAATAATTATATACTTGTAGAAAATTTAATAAAAAAAGGATATCATCAAGCCAAAAAATTCAATTGGGATAAATGCGCAGAACTCCTGTGGAATAGTATAAAAAAAGAAATAAGTACAATAACATAGATATTTTCTAATTTTGTATTCCTGTTATTATGGCAAATCATATCTTAAAAATTCTTCTCATCACCCTTCCATGTTATCCCCTACAATGCTTCATTGCACAAAATAACGAAATGGTAAATGGCAACAGAAAACCTAAAATATGGAAAAAATGGAAACAAAAAGAAAGAACAAATAGCGAACCTTTTAACCCCTATCTGAAAAAAAAGAAAAAAAACCTCCCATCCACCAAAATAGCAAAACAAGACAAAAAAGAATTACGACGACAAAAAAAACTAGCAAGAAAACAAATGAAGAAAAACAAAAAAGCTTATCAAAAAAACTAATTCAAAAACATCTGCCTTTGGATATACAACAACAATTTGAACTAAAATTCCAACACCTCCATGAAATTATAGTATTTACTCATTATCCCACCAATCGCTTAATTTATACATTAGATTTTTTGATAAAAAGAGTGTGGCAAAAAAATTACCTTATCACCACCGACGAAAATTTTTTCATTCGTTCAGACAAAATAAAAATGAATTACTCCGAAAAGTATTTTGATAATACCATCAACATCTTTCCCTCTTCATTGCTGCAAAAAACAGATATAGACAAATCTTTTTATCCTGACTTTCAGACACCTGCCAACACCCACTACAAAGAAGATATTCTGTCAAAAATTTTTTACTCCATCTCCCGCTACGAAGAATGGCAAGAAAATTACAGTAAAGATAAGCATCAAAGATTTGAAGCAGATGCAAGCATATTTAAAAATATTATGCAAAATCCATTTTTAGACGAAGCTATTCAAACGTTCAAACAATATGTACAAACCTATTATTCATCTTTTCAAACCAATTATTTCTATCAGGAAATTTATTCTTTTGACTTAGACAACATTCTGGCCTTCAAAGGAAAAAACATCATCAGAACCACAGGTGCTCTCATAAAACACCTCCTAAAAAAGGAATACAATTTATTTTCAGAAAGAATCAAAGTACTACAAGGTAGAAAAAAAGACCCCATAGAATACATTTACCAATACCTCCAATCTCTGTCCACACACACACCTCTTATCTTCTTCATCCTATCCCGATCAGATACCAAATACGACAGAGCCGCAGAACTACAACACCCCTATACAAAAAAAATACTCCATACACTAAAAAATTTTGCCACAATAGCTTTGCACCCATCTTATTATTCCTCCAATAATGAGAGTGTCTTTATCAGAGAAAAAAATAAACTGGAAAAAATTATTCAACAAAAAATCATTGCCTCCCGCCAACACTATTTAAGAATGAACATTCGTACTACCCCTCAAATACTTATTCAACAAAATATACACTACGACTTCACCATGGGGTTTGCCTCCAAGCCAGGATTCAGAGCAGGCACCAGTTATCCCTTCTACTACTACAATTTTGAAAAAGAACAAGCTACCAATTTACTATTCGTCCCCTTCTGCGCTATGGACGGGGCTTACTTCAATTACAACAATATAAATACAAGCACAGCCATCCAACAAATCACGCAAATAAAAAACACTATCCAGCAAATGGGTGGCTACTTCATCCCTCTTTTTCACGAAACCACCCTCTGTCCCTTATTCAACAAGTCCGCCAACGAATGGAAAAAAATATTCCAACCCCTATACAATACCATTTAATCTCTTATACACTTCAATCAATGTTTTCACGTCTCTTTCACAATACATTTTAATTTTATCAATTTGCTTTCTTTCATAATACAACTGTGCCACCATGCTTCCATCCATATCATCTTTTGGCGACTCAATACCAAACAAATATGCAAGTAAATCCAATGAAGTATAATTTTTGTAATCCCCAAACTTCCACATCTCCATCGTATCCAATAATAAATCCCTCCGCCCCGACCTCAAAATATCAGGTATTGAAATACTGTTCACTATCATCCGCCTACACAAAAATGGAAAATCAAATTCACGCCCATTATGCGCACACAGATTATACTCAGCACTAAATGTCTTAAACACATACTGAAAAAACTTATTCAACATCTCATTAAACTCTTTCAATAATTTCGCCTCATCGTCATTGCACAATACCTTCATCTGAGCCTGATGATTGGCATCCAAATATCCCAAACCAATACAAATCACTTTAGCAAACTCGGCATATATACCTGCCTTTTTATACTGTTCTTCAGGACTCATATCCACATCATTCTTCCACTTATTAGTCCACAATTTTTTACCCCTCTCATCCAGTTCTGCATAATGATATTTCACCGGTACCGTCTCTATATCCAAAAACAAAATTTTATGAATCATAAAAAAACTATTATTTCCTACCAATCTTCTGATGGAAGTTTCACAGGCGCAGACATAGCATCTTTCAGATCTTCTATCAGTATATTAGCATCCCTGATGGCTTCTCCTTTTATTTTTTTCCATGTCAGTTCAGGCAAAAACATACTGCCACATTCAGGAATATCTTTTGTAATATCTCCTCCCGAATTTTTTCCATTGTCTGCCACATGTTTCACTTTATTGACAGTATATTTATACTTTCCAAATTTCACTTCCACTTTCACATGCATAAGAATTTTACCACTGTAATCATGCGATGGATTTAATTCTTTTGGCTTAATCTTAAACTCAGCATCAAACTCCACTTTTGAAGTCCCTCCCACTGCATTTACCTTTTCATACTTGGGGTGTTTCCTTTGTGCCCACACAGTAGTCCTGTCAAAAAGATCTTTCGCGCTTACAGAATCCTTAATAATAATTTCCGTAAGTACAAAACCCTCATTGTTCAGAAGCGTTTGAGCGCTAACAGTAAAAGGCGTAAGCAAAAATAAACCTGTTTGAATGTATTTCATAATGTTGAATTTTGATTAAATTTTTGGATATAAATTCGGATTTACTTCATGCATCAAATGGTATATGTTATCAAAAACATCATCTGCACTTGGCTTTGAAAAATAATCTCCATCTGTTGCATAAGCAGGACGATGTTCTTTTGAAGTAATAGTAATAGGTGGAGAATCAAGATATGGATAGGCATTTTGTTCTTCCAAAATTTTTTGCAGCATATAAGCACTTGCTCCTCCTGGCACATCTTCATCTAATATCACCAACCTATTGGTCTTTATTATTGACCTGACTATATTGTGATGAATATCAAATGGGATAAGTGTTTGCACATCTATCAATTCCACAGAAATGTTGTGTTCATTTAGCCATTCTATTGCTTCTTGGGCAATCCTTACACAAGATCCATAAGTAAGCAATGTAACATCTGTTCCTATGATTAAAACTTCGGGTATGCCAAGAGATACTCTAAACTCACCAATGTTAGCAGGTAGTTTCTCTTTTAATCTATACCCATTCAATGGTTCAATAATCAGAGCGCTGTCGTCTGAATTCAGGAGCGTGTTGTAAAAACCTGCTGCCTGGGTAGCATTCCGCGGTACACAAATATAAATACCCCTGCATGCATGAACAATGGCTCCCATTGGTGAGCCACTGTGCCATACTCCCTCTAATCGGTGCCCTCTTGTTCTTACAATAACAGGGGCTTTTTGAGTGCCTTTTGAACGCCACCATACAGTAGCCAAATCATCACTCATAATTTGCAAGGCATAAAACAAATAATCCAAATACTGTATCTCCGCTATAGGTCTCAATCCGCGCATCGCTAATCCTATCGCTTGCCCAATAATAGTCGCCTCTCTAATACCTGTATCAAATACTCTTATTTCCCCGTATTTTGCTTGTAATTTCTCCAGCCCCTGATTCACATCTCCTATTCTTCCACTATCTTCTCCAAATATCACTACATCAGGGTATTTAGAAAGAACCGCATCAAAATTGTCTCTTAATATCATTCTTGCATCTACCAAGGGCGAATCTTCATTATACCTCACCATTATGGGCGCCACTTTCAATGCGCTCCACTCTGTCTCAGAATACAAATATGAACCATACACTCTTTTTGCTTCCTCTGTTTTTTCTATCAACCAGTGTGATAATTTTTCCCTTGCCTCGCTCTGCTCTCTTTTCGTCAGTCTCAATATTTTTTTTACAGATTGATGAATATCCTTTCTGATGGGCTCTTTAATAGACAATAATGCTCCCTTAATGCTTTGTATTTCATCTTTCAATGTACTATTTTCACTTATCTTATCCAACCACTCACTTACCAGTTTTCTCTCTTCCAAAACAGGTGTCAAATAATCATTCCATGCTTTATTTTTCGCTTCTAACACATTTTGCTTCGCTTGCTCTTCAATATCATTGAGCTCTGATTCTATAGCAAAACCGTTTTCCAGCAGCCATTCTCTCATCTTTTTAATCCCATCAAAATCCGTCTCCCACTGTAATCGCTCTTTGGATTTATATCTCTCATGAGATCCTGAAGTACTGTGTCCTTGTGGCTGCGTTACCTCGTCTACATGTATAAGTACAGGCACATGTTCATTTCTTGCTATGCATTCTGCTTTCTCGTAGGTTTCTATTAAATGCACATAATCCCATGCTTTAGTATAAAGAATCTCAAAACCATCTGAGTTTTTGGTTCTCTGAAATCCTGATAATGCTTCAGAAATAGACTGTTTAACGGTCTGATATTTCTTAGGCACAGAAATACCATGTCCATCATCCCATACGGATATTATCATTGGTACCTGCAAAGCACCTGCTGCATTGAGTGTTTCCCAAAACAAACCCTCCGATGTACTAGCATCCCCAATAGTGCCAAATGCTATCTCATTACCCTTATTAGAAAACTTCAAAAAATCTCCCTGTTGCAAATCTGAATTATGTCTATAAAAATAGGATGCATAGGCCAATCCAAGTAATCTTGGCATTTGGCTGCCTGTAGGCGAAATATCTGCAGAAGAATTTTTAAGTTCCACCAAATTTTTCCAACTTCCGTCCTCATTCAGCAATGGTGTAGCATAATGCCCGCCCATTTGTCTGCCACCACTTGTGGGCTCATAATTCAAATCTGTATGTGCATACAGGCCCGCAAACCATTGTTTGATATTCAGTGCCCCTATGGCAAACATAAAAGTTTGATCTCTATAATATCCACTGCGAAAATCACCTGGTCTAAAAACCTTTGCCATAGCCAATTGGGGCAATTCTTTTCCATCACCAAATATACCAAATTTTGCTTTACCTGTAAGTACTTCTTTCCTACCCAATAAACTCGTTTGCCTGCTTTCATTCGCTATTCTGTAATCCTCTAATACGATTCTTGATAATTCTTCAAAACTTACATTTCCTTTTTTTTGTTCAGTAGCAGACATTTTGTATTGATTTTTAGTCCCTTACAAACATACGGAATAAAATATGAACTAAAAAACAAAAAAATTAGTAGGGATAAAATCAAATAAATACTATGATTTGGTTTTTATGAAACCAATTTTCTATGTTTGCAAAAAATATTTATGAAAACGATTTATTTCATTCTGATAAGTGTAATAATAAGTCATGTTCAATTCGCTCAAAAACTTGCCGATGTTACACTGTACTTTTATGATGGTAGTGTATTATATGGAAATGCTAAAATGAAAGACGTCATCAATTTTACCACTAATTATGGAAAAATAAGTATTCCATTAAGAGATATATCTCAAATCAATTTCGGGTTAGAAAAAGATGAAAGTATTGCCACAGACATCAATAAGTACATACAAATACTCGCCAATGCATCAGATGAGAAAAATGCGTCTGCTGCTGCTGAAAGTATTTCAAAATATGGATTAAAAGCCATTTATTACTTAGAAAAATACTCAGACAACAATGCCATCAGTAAGCCTGAAAACATTCAAAACTTAATCAATGCAATACTAGCTACTAACAATGTCTATGAATATAATTTTAATGATGCTATAACGCTGAATAATGGCGATATCATTTCAGGTAACATTGACTTTAAAACAATAGAATTTGTAAATAGTTTTTTAAATACCAGTATCAGCACGTATAAAATAAAAAATATAGATGTGTTTTATACGGATAGTAAAAATGGCTTTTTTTCTTTTATTTTAAAAGCATCTAAACATATTATGGCAAACAACAATGGAGGGTGGCTTAACACAGGAGTAAAAGTAAAAAAGGGGCAAAGCATTGAAATAGCTGCAAGAGGAGAAATTGTACTGGCTAGTTTAGATAATAAAAAATACACACCCGATGGCGTCTTAGTGGGTTCTGTTGACCCTCCTGAGTCCTCTACCGACCCCACTTATTATAGTTATGGAACTTTAATATTTAAAATAGGTAATAATGGAAAAAATCTAAAAGCAGGAAGTAATACAAAATATATTGCAGATAACGATGGAGTAGTCTATCTCACAATACACGAAACCGTTTACAGCGATAAAAATACAGGTGCCTATCAGGTGAAGTTATCTGTAAAATAGCCCGTCTTATTTGTTACCGTTTGTTAATAAATTATTACCTTTTGTAAAAATATTGATTTTTTAAAATAAAGTTTTATATATTTGCACCCGAATAATTAAAAACATTTTTTATGAAAAAACTATTACTCAGTTTTCAAACATTTACATCCATTGGATTCTTGTCCGCACAATCCTTTACTCTGACCTACAATTTTGCTCTGGTAAGCAGCACAACTGTTCCATGCACAGGTACAATAGACCCCACTACCCCGCCCACAGCAACGGGGCTCACAAGTGGTTCTTTTATTGCAGTAGGTACCAACACTTGCCCATCTAC
>DAHXOV010000369.1 GCA_027364695.1 bacterium | reverse complement strand
GGTAATAATAATGTAAAAATATACTTGTTACTCGCGCTGGTAACTCTCTCTGAACTAATTTATTCGCAAGACCCACAGTTTACACAATTCTATGCCAATCCTCTATATTTGAACCCTGCATTTGCAGGTACAGCAAGATGTGCCCGTGTTACATTGAATTATAGAAATCAATGGCCTAATTTGAGCGGTACTTATGTTACAAATTCGGTAGGTTACGATCAGCATTTTGATGCTTTAGCAGGTGGAATAGGCATTTTAATTTTGACAGATAACCAGGCCAGAGGAACCCTCAAAACGGTTTCAGCCAGTGGAATATATTCTTACCACTTACCTGTCAACAGGCGTTTTTCCATAAAAATGGGTTTACAAGCCACTTACTTTCAAAAACAATTAGATAAAACAAAATTAAATTTTGGAGATATGATAGATCCGCGCAGAGGATTTGTCTGGAACACCATGGAAGCCGTACCTAATCAAAATAAAAGTAATTTAGATTTTTCTGGGGGCATATTAGGTTATAGTAAAAATTACTTTGTTGGTTTTGCCGCCAACCACTTGACACAACCAGATGAAGGGCTTTTGGGAGTAGCACGGCTACCTATTAAATATACAGGACATGCAGGGGCCATCATCAACCTTGAAAAAGGAGGCAGCAGTTATTTATCCCCCAATATATTATTTCAGGCACAACAAAAATTTCAACAATTAAATATAGGATTGTATTATGTGAATGATGTTTTTGTAGCTGGCTTATGGTATAGAAATACAGATGCTGTAATAGCGCTGATCGGCTTGCAAAATAAAAACTTTAAATTTGGATATAGCTACGATGTAACCGTATCAAAATTATCTAGCAATACGGCAGGTTCTCACGAACTATCCTTACAAATACAATTTGAGTGCAAACCAAAGAAAAAGAAATACAGAACCATTAGCTGTCCATCTTTTTAAAATACCATGTAACATTTTATATACCTATTCATTATATTCAATAAAATAAATCATTAAATTTGCCTCATAAAATAAACATATCAATATGAAAAAAGCCAATTACAAAAAACAATGTTTATCCGTTTTACTCACACTTATTTTCTTGTCTTGCGCAAAAGAAAGATCATCTGTCACAGGTTGGGCATACAATGACCCATCTAATGGTGGATTTGAAAAAGTACCTTATGAAGAACAAGAAACAGGACCTGGCTTGGTGCTCATAGAAGGTGGAACATTTACTATGGGAAGAACAGAACAAGATGTCCCATTTAATTGGGACAATTCACCACGCCGCGCTACAGTGTCTTCTTTCTATATGGATGAAACAGAAGTAAGCAATTTTTCATATTTAGAATACCTTTATTGGACGGCAAAGGTATTTGGTCCTACATTCCCCGATATATACTATAAAGCATTACCTGACACATTGGTATGGAGAGAAAAATTAGCATATAACGAACCCTATGTAGAATACTATTTAAGACACCCTGCATATAGAGAGTATCCTGTGGTGGGTGTAAATTGGTTACAAGCAAATGATTTCTGTGCATGGCGTACCGATAGAACAAATGAATTTATTTTAATTCGTGAAGGGCTTTTGGAACATACACCCAATCCTACAGACCAAGATTATTTTAGCACAGAAGCATATCTCTCGGGGAAATGGCAAGGACAACTACTACAAAAATTACCATCTTATGATGAAAATAACCCTGAAAGAGATGTCAAAATGGAAGATGGAATTTTCTTGCCAAAGTACCGCCTGCCAACCGAAGCTGAGTGGGAATTTGCAGCCTATGGCTTGATAGGCAATACCATAGGTGAACGCATTACAGATAGAAGAGTATATCCTTGGAATGGACATGGCGTAAGAAATTCTGATGACAATTTTATTGGACAAATGATGGGTAATTTCATAAGAGGAGCAGGCGACTATATGGGAGTAGCTGGTTACCTGAATGACGCAGGCGACATTACTACACCTGTTTATTCTTATTGGCCCAATGATTATGGATTATACAACATGGCAGGTAATGTGGCAGAATGGGTAATGGATGTATATAGACCTAATACTTTACAAGATGCGGATGAATTTAGACCATTCAGAGGAAATATATTTGTTACTCAACAAAGAGATAGCGCTACATTAGTAGGAGGACAAGGTGGAGAAATTTTAGTAAACACAGATGGTCCTGTATATCAAAAATTCAAACATAAAGTAAATTCACCAACCCTGCACGGAGGAAGTGGAGAAACAACAGAAGTAGAAGACAGTGTACTCACTGTACTGACTAAAGATCCCTACGGTAATAGCAATGCTACCGCTGAAGGGAAATCAAATATACCAGGCAAAGTTTTATGGCGAGAAGTATCATCGGCAGTACCATCAGATAACCTGGATGAACGAAGAAACTACAAAACATCGGATTACATCAATTATATGGACGGAGATATGTATAGTTCTGTTTATTGGGGTTCAGATGATGTGGAAGGTACTTTGCAGGAAAAAGGAGATAAACTGATGTATGAATATGCAAAAACATCTTTAATTAACGATAAAGCAAGAGTCATTAAAGGAGGGAGTTGGAGAGACCGCGCTTATTATATGAGCCCTGGTGTAAGAAGATTTTTAGATCAACGACAAGCTACATCGTGGCTGGGATTTAGATGTGCAATGACCCGTGTAGGAAGCCCAAGAGGGCTTGGAAAATAAGTAGCATTTTTCTATATAAGGTTAAAAAGCCGCCTCTTTTCATGAAAAGAGGCGGCTTTTTGTGTTCACACTGTACCATTTATCAAGGTAATGTTTTTTGGAAAATAGACTCAATGGATATGAAATATTTTCCTTATATTTCCCAAAAAATTAAAAAGTATGAAAATCATTCGTTTATTCTCTATCGTTGTTCTTCTAACTGTTTATTTGAGTAATACCTTTGCTCAAAATTATTATGCACAATATCTTCCAAATACAATAATCATTAAAGTAAAGACAGAATACAGGGATAAATGTAGCCCTACAAGTATCCTTGTTCCTGAGATACAAAAGATCTTTCAAAAAACAGCTGTTACATCTTTGAAAAAAAAATTTCCTGAACAACAAGCACCAAGAGAAAAATATAGTAAGTGGGGTTACCCATTGGTTGATTTGTCTCTTATTTATGAAATAAAATACAATGGAAATACACCTGTTGAAAAAATTATCAATACCCTCATGGCTACAGGAGTATTGGAATATGCAGAACCATCCTATGTTCCTCAATTGCTTTATACACCTAATGATCCTGGCGTATCTTTACAATATGCATTGACCAATATACAAG
>DAHXOV010000347.1 GCA_027364695.1 bacterium | reverse complement strand
ATGTTGGAGATACCCAAACTATGGCAAAGCATGCGATGGAATTGCTGATGGATGATAAAAAGTATAAAGAGTTTCAATACAATGCTATTGAACAAGCCAAAAAATTTGATGTAAAAAATATTCTTCCTAAATATCTGAACTTATATAAAAAATTAATTTCGGGAAGATGAAAATTGTAGGCGGCTCCCCGTAGTATTATTTTTTATTTAAAACATCCTCTATGATAGATTTCAACATTTCTGGTTGCTTAGACCAATTTAATAATAAACTATCTTTTTGCATTGTGCTTAAACTATCTTTTGAAGAGATACAGGGGATACTATCATTGAATTTTTTTTCTGCTAAAAATTTTTGATTTAATACTTCTGTTTTGGTCCATTGTATAATTGTTTGTTGTAATACGGGTGAGTTTTCTTTCTTTTCATAGGCATTCTGACATTCTGAAAAAGAAAAAACAATGAAAATATATAAATTTATTTTATTCCACCCAATTGGCATATTATGTCGTATTCTTCTTTGCTTACAATACTTACAGATAATCTTTGTTGTTTTACGAATGGCATGTTTTTTAATACAGGATGAGATTTTATTTCTTGTAATGATACATATTTTTTTAAGTTCTTATATGGTTGAATATCCACGCATACCCATCTTCCTGTTGTATCGGCGGGGTCAGGATAATATGTTTGAATAACTTCTGCAACTCCTACAATAGCTAATCCTTCGTTGCTATGATAAAAAAGACATTTATCACCTTTTTTCATAGACATTAAATTTTTTCTGGCTTGAAAGTTTCTAATCCCATCCCAGAATGTTTTTTTATCTTTCAAAAGTTGTTCCCAACTGTATTTAAATGGTTCTGATTTTATCAGCCAGTACTGACTCATAAAAAAATTATTTTTTCTTTGATTTTGAAGAAGTTTTTTTGTTTACTGAAGAGGCAACTGCTTTTTTAGTTGTTGTTTTTTTATTTTTTGATGCCTCTGTTTTTTCTTCCACTTCTACCAGTGTTGGTTTCTTGTAATCCTCTCCAATGATTTGAATGATTTCATCCAATGTTAGAAATTTGGGGTCTTTGTCTTTTGGTATTTTGTAATTTTTTTTGTTGTATGCGATATAAGGTCCATATCGTCCGTTCAGTAACTGAATCCCTTCACTTTCAAAATTTTGAATGATTTTAGATTGTGTAGCTATATTTTTTGCATCTATCAGTTCTATTGCTTTTTCCAGTGTTATGGTGTGGGGATCTTCGTCTTTTGGAATAGAAGCGAATGTGCCATCATATAATACATAAGGTCCAAACTTACCTATATTAACTATAACATCTTTGTTTTTATATTTGCCAAGTAGTTTTGGAAGCTCAAACAGGCGCAGCGCTTCTTCTAATGTAATACTTTGAATACTTAAATTTTTGGGCATTTTAGCGTAAATAGGTTTTTCTTTGTCATTCTGTTCGCCTAATTGTACGAGAGGACCAAATCTTCCGATGCGTGCTATTATCTTTTTACCCGTTTTAGGGTCTATACCTAGCGCTCGTTCACCTGTACTTCTTTCAGACTCTTCTATCGTTTTGACAACATCCTTATGAAAAGGAAAATAAAATTTTTCTAACATTTTTACCCAGTCTAATTTTCCAATAGCAATGTCGTCAAATTCTTCTTCTACATTAGCAGTAAATTGATAATCCATAATATCAGGAAAATACTTTATCAAAAAATCTGTAACCACAATGCCTAAGTCTGTTGGAAATAATTTTCCTTTTTCAGCACCAGTATTTTCTGTTTTTGTTTCCTTGTTGATATGAGTATTTTCTAATACTAATTGTACATATTGTCTCAGTGTGCCTTCTCTGTCTTTTTTTACCACATAATCTCTTTTTTGTATAGTAGAAATAGTGGGTGCATAAGTAGATGGTCTTCCAATGCCTAGTTCCTCTAGTTTTTTTACGAGTGATGCTTCTGTGTATCTTGGAGGATGATGGCTAAATCGTTGTACTGCAGCTATCTGTTGAGACAAGATATTTTGTCCTTTTTGGAGTGGCGGTAAAATGGTATTGCTTGTCTTTTCATTGTCTTGTTGATTATTTTCCTGTTCATCATCTGAGCTTTCTAAATATAATTTCAAAAAACCATCAAACTTAATTACTTCTCCTTGTGCTATAAATTTTTCGTTTCTATTACTTATTGATATTTTAGCCATTGTTTTTTCCAGTAGCGCATCTGCCATTTGAGAAGCCACTGTTCTTTTCCATATCAATTCATATAATTTTTGTTCATTTTTATCGCTCTCTATTTGGAGCTTATTGATATAAGTGGGGCGAATGGCTTCGTGCGCTTCTTGAGCATTTTTGGTTTTGGTAGAATATTCTCTTTTTTGATGATATTTTTTTCCATAAAAATCACAGATGACTTCTTCTGCTGTTTCCACTGCCAGATCAGATAGATGGACCGAATCTGTTCTCATATAAGTAATATATCCTGCTTCATAAAGTCGCTGGGCTATAACCATAGTTTGTGCTACAGAAAATCCTAATTTTCTGGATGCTTCCTGTTGCAGTGTAGATGTAGTAAATGGGGCAGATGGACTTCTCTTAGACGGTTTTGTTTCTACACTTTCAATGCTGAATATAGCGGTTTTACACCTTTCTAAAAATTCCAATGCTTCTTTTTCTGTGTCAAATTTTTTATCTAATTCTGCTTTGAATATTTTGTTATCTGTGGCGAAAGTTCCTGTTACTTTGAAAAAGGTCTTAGATTGAAAGTTCTGAATTTCTTTTTCCCTTTCTACAATAAGTCGTACTGCTACAGATTGAACACGCCCTGCCGACAGATTGGATTTGATTTTTTTCCATAATATAGGAGACAATTCATACCCCACCAGTCTATCTAATATTCTTCTTGCCTGCTGCGCATTCACTAAATTTTCATCAATATCTCTTGGGTTTTGAATGGCATGCTCAATGGCTTTTTTGGTAATCTCGTGAAAAACAATTCTTTTTCTTTTTTCTTTTGGCAACGTTAATGCTTCGGACAAGTGCCATGCAATGGCTTCTCCCTCTCTATCCTCATCGGATGCGAGCCATACAGTGCTGACTTCTTCGCTGGTTTTTTTGAGTTCATTGACAATTTTCTTTTTATCAACATCTATTACATAATGGGGACAAAACTTATTTTTAATATCTACACTTAAATCGCTTTTTGCCAAATCCCTGATATGTCCAAAACTTGATTTTACTATAAATTCATTGCCTAAATATTGCTGTATTGTTTTGGCTTTTGCAGGGGATTCTACTATTACTAGATTTTTTATGTTTTTTTCTTTCTTCATGTTTGATGTTTTAATTGAAATTTTTGCAAAGATGTATAAAATTTTTCTTTTGAATAAGTTTGTATGTTTTCATTCAAATGTTTTTCTCAATTTTGCAAATATGAGATTTCTGAAATACATATTATTTTTCGGATGCTTTTTTTCATTGTTCGCTCAAAATAAACCGCAGTTGCTGTGGAATACATATACATTTTTTGTTCCCAATAAACCCTTTGCACAGAAGTGTTATACAGAAATATCTTTATCTATATCGCCCAATCATCTGAATGTACAAAGGAGCCAGGATAGTAGTTTTTTTGTAGCAGTATCGGGAATAATTGAAATTTATGATGAGAAGCAAATAATAAAAAGAGATAGTTTTGTTGTAAAAAATCCATCTGTGCGGGCCATAGAAAAACTTTCTGACTTTGCATATATTAAAAGATATTGGTTAGAAAACAATAAAACATACAGAGTGTTATTACAGTTAAAAGATTATTTTTCAAAAGACACCTTGTCCATATTCAAGGCGAATAAGCAAATACAAACCCATTTTGACGAAAACAAAATTTGCTTATCTGATGTACAATTTATTGATTTCATTGAAAAAGCGAGCAGCGAAGATATGTTTTTTAAATACGGATACACCATTGTTCCATATAATGATAACTATTTTGATGAAACATTCAATACACTTTCCTTTTCATTTGAAATATACAATACAGATACGGTTTTTGGCAAAGCAGAACCATTTTTTATCGCTTACAGTATCTTAAACAAAGATGATAATAAATTGATAGAAAACATTGGTGCTATTAAAAAAATGAATGCATCTAAAGTAAATGTGGTAATAGGAAAATTACCCATATCATCTTTACCATCAGGCAATTATTATCTGATAATAGAATTGAAAAATAAAAATAATCAACCCATACATAAGGAGCAAGTATATCTTCAAAGAAAAAATTTAAAGGTAGTTAATAATAGTACATTAAATGAAGAATTATTTTTTGGTAATCAGAACAATGTAGATACATTGAAGATGTGGTTAGAGGCTTTGTGGCCCATTGCTAATAATATTGAGAAAGATTGGATCATCAACCAGAGTATTCAAAAAGATGCCCAAATCATGAAGAATTTGATGATTGATTTTTGGCAAAAAAGAGCAGCGGATAGCGCATCTCCTGTGAGCATGGCAAAAGTGTATTACTCTAAATTAAATTATGTAATGAAAAATTTTAAATGTGGAAAAATAGCCCCTTATTATACCGATAGAGGTAGAGTTTATATGCAATATGGCGAGCCCAACCAAAGAACAATACAATTGTCAGAAACGGGGGCTTATCCTTATGAGATATGGCAATATTATAGAATATACGATGCCGCTACCAATCAATTTTTTACGAATAGAAGATTTGTATTTTCCAATAAAGGCATAGCAGATGAGTGTTATTCACTCATTCACAGCGATATGAAAGGAGAGTATAATAATCCCAACTGGCAAAGGGAAATTATGAAACGCGAACTGTATGATATAAATAATCCGTATCAGCAACAAAAGATAAACTACGGAAATAATTTTGATAAACTTTACCAAAACCCACAGTAAATGCCAAATACAGCCCTTGCCATTTTAAACTATAATGGAATACATCTATTGAAAAAGTACATCCCTGTTATTATGCAACATCATCCTCCAAGCGATATTTATGTAATAGACAATGCCTCTACAGATGGGAGTGTTGAATGGATTCAAGCAAATTATTCTGCCATAACAATTGTACAGAATGCTCAGAATTATGGATTTGCCAAAGGATACAATGAAGGATTAAAACACATTCAGACAGATTATTATGTTATAATGAATAATGATGTAAGAACCACTGAATCTTGGTTGGAACCCATTATTGAATTTATGCAAAAAAATAAAGAGGTGGCTGTATGTATGCCCAAGCTATTGGATGATAAAAATCCTGATACGTTTGAATATGCGGGTGCGGGTGGTGGTTACATAGATATACTCGGCTATCCATTTTGTAAGGGAAGAATTTTTTTGTCTCTTGAAAAAGATGAAAAGCAATATGATGAAATAAGTGAGATATTTTGGGCTACGGGCGCATGTATGGTGGTAAAAAGTAAAATTTTTTGGGAAGCAGGAGGTTTTGATGATGATTTCTTTGCTCACATGGAGGAAATAGATCTGTGTTGGAGAATAAAAAATTTAGGATATAAAAATTATGTTTTTCCACATTCTGTAGTGTACCACTTAGGTGGCAGTACCTTAAACAAAATAAACCCCAAAAAGACATATTTAAACTTTAGAAATAGTTTGCTTACCTTATTAAAAAATCATCCGAGAAAAAATTTATTTTGGAAGATCTTATTTAGAATAAAATTAGATGGCATCGCAGGAATAAAATTTTTATTAGAGGGGCATGGAAAGCATACTGTGTCAGTGATATGTGCAC
>DAHXOV010000337.1 GCA_027364695.1 bacterium | reverse complement strand
ATAGCATTCTCAACTTTGAGTTTTTTAAGAGAGGGTTGAAATGGCTTAGCTGCAGCAGTATCTTCGGCAGCGGTGGTGGTATCGGTTTTTGCTATCTCCCAGTTAGCTCTGCCATCAGGCAATACAATGGCTTTAATGGTTGGAGAAGTGATAATAATTTTATTTATCTGATATTGTTTCCCTGATAAAACACTTTTTAAGTTAAGATTTAAATCCAGTTTTTTAATGAATGCTAATGTATCCTTTGAAAATTCATTGATTCCAACGACAGAAATATTTTCAATTTCAAATTTAAAGTCAGGGAAAGAAGAGATGACAGACAAGTCAAAGTTTCCAAAGTCCACTTTGGCATTGAGGTTTTCATTGATAGTATCTTTTACAGTTTGAACAATTTTATCTTTAAATAAAAATGGAAGTAACACTAATGCTACGATAATGATGAATAAGGAGATGATTGATATTTTAAGTATTTTCTTAAATAAAAATATTTTTCTTTCTGCTACCATAATTCAATTTTTATGGCAAATATAAAACAAAAAAACCTGTAAGTTATTACAGGTTTTTTTCAAAGAGTAAATAAAAATTTACTTTAATCTTTCTATCACAAATTCTTTCTTAACATTGGTATTGACAAATACTCTGTCTGATCCTTGAGCGAGTTTCTTAATTTCTTCTATAAATCCTTTTCTTTCTGGTTTTTTAAACTCTTTCAGATTCATACATATATCTCTTTCTCCCTCTCTGCCCCAACCATACAGTTTATACTTTGGCTTTTTAGGGTGCGAATCAATATATTTCATGATAGCATCATATTTTTCTCCATCTATTCCTGATGCGTAGCTCGTGAAAGAAACAATGAGTGCAAATGTAAGTTTTTTAGTGGGAGGATTTTGATTGGTTGGTGTTTCCACTGCCTGAGGTTTAGTTTGATTTTTTTGGGCATTGCAGTATGTAAAAAAAGACAATGTCAAAAATAAAATTACACTTAAAAATATAGTTTTCATATCAAACAATTTTGAATAAATTATAGATGCCACAAGTCGTGCTCCCATCTAAACATATCATTTTTTATTTTTTCTGCTTCCAAAAGATTATCTATCCCTCTTAAGTATTCTAACAACATTCTGTCATATACATTTTCTTCTTTCACGATAGTACTATTAAATTGTCTTTTCCAGAATATATCATCAAACGTTCTGTTCTCAGATGGGTTTTTAGGATTAAACACTTCATGTTTTGCGAAAAATGGCCGACATGCAGGAAAATATACCCAAAAGAGATCTTTATATGTTTCTTTATCTTCCACATATAAGTTGGCTTGTAGTCCAATTATTCTGACATCCAATACAGATCTTTGTTTATCAAAAAACCAATCTTCTTTAAGGCGGTATTTTAGGATATTTCTCAATACAGACAAAGAATCACAATTCCACACTTTTGTAATGATTTCATTTCCAGTGGCATCAAAAGTACTCTCTTCTATAGAGTCGCACTTCGAAAATTTTCCTTTTATATCAGAGAGCGACAAAGGGATAAGAAATTGCTCATCGCTGAATGCAATGATCTGCTCACTTACAGCATACCTTTTAAGGAGTTGAAAAAGAGAAATTCTTGTTTCAGAAGATTCATAATTAATTGGATAATAAAGTGATAAATTTACTTTATCTCTTAAGTCTATATCTCTCCATATTCTTTTTTTGTATGCCACATCAGCTTCCCGTAAAAAGGTATATGGAATGAATCTTCTATTAACAGCATTTTCTTTTTCGTAAATACCATCTCTGTAATCGCCTGGTTTAAATACACCTTGCTGTGCCGTGATAGCACCTGGCATGATCAGGAAGCCAAAAGTGAGCAAACAAAGATATTTGACAAGTGTTTTCATATTTCTTATTTTACTTTTAGAGATACCGTAGAGAGGGTTCTTATAGTTCCATCCGGGGCTTTTACTTTAATGTCTTCAAAATAGCATTTTCCTCCTGGTGCTAAAGATTGAAGCACTGATTTGGCTTCAGGTGAAAGATTAGCTCCTATGCATTTAAATTCTTTCAATGAACCTTTTACAACTGCGCTAAATACAAATTGCATCACGGGGAATTTTACATCAAAGTCAAAACCAGGGATTTCTGCACCCACACCCCCAATAGAACCAAGCTGAAGCTTGGCCATTTCCAATACCCCACTTGCCACTTTTCCACCTAATTTTGGGAGCGGATCAGGTATTTTTTTCACGCGAAAAATTTTGGGAGGTCCTTGTGGTCTTACACCGTCTTTTGTTTTAGCGGATACACTGATTTTACATTCTCCTGGCGATCCAACTGTTACAATGTATTTACCAGCTCCTTTTAGAGCCATTTTTCCTCCACCGCCACTGATAGATACTTGTAAGTTGGTAGGTGAGACACCAGCCGCAGATACTACTACCGGGTTTTCAACACCTATATAAAAAACATTCATTTTTTCGGGTTCTATTGCTACTGATGGTGCAGCTACCATATAGGTAGTGGAAAAAGGATAGTAATCATAAGTACCATCAGGTTTTTTAAACTTAATCACTCCTTTTAAAGTTTGTTCACCTTGTCCTCCTGTTTGCACTTCGTACTTACCCATTCCATCTTCAATTTTAATGGGGTTACCTGGTGATTTAAGTTGTTTAGTAGTAGAGTCATAGTCTGCGCCTATGAGCACTTCCATCATATCTACAGTCAATGCGCTAGAAGAGGCTGCCAAAAATATGTCTGCTTTATATTGTTGCCCTGCTTGAATATAAGAGGAAGGGGCAATTACCTTTGCAGCAAGGCGATCAAATTTTAATGCTATTTTGCCTGATGCAGCGGCAAATACCTGATAGACTTCTGCCTCTGCGTTTTTCATATCTGCAATCATTTTATTCATATTGGTAACTACAGCTGCCATTGGTAACTGATTGAAATTAGCTACCTCCCATGTTTGTTTCAAACTTTCTGATATTTTATCACTATCTTTTGGCTTTAAATTTTCTATTTTCTTTTTAATTTGCTCATAATCTTCTTTTAAAAATTTTGTCTTTTGTTCTTGTTGCATGCTTTCAATCAGTTTAGTAAGATTTTCCACTAGCTTTTCTAATTTTTTTCTTAGTGCTTTGGCAGTATGCTCTCCGTCTATCATTTTGCTAGGGTCAGCGCCAATTAGCATGCCTGTTGGCGTATCATAGTCGTCTATTTTTCCTTTTTCTAAATCTAATCTATAATTTTTATCCACATTAGGAACTTGGTCTGTTTTTTTAATTATTTCAAATTTGGTTTCTTCAAAATATTTCACCGCTTCGTCAACATATTTTTTTGCTTCTAGTGTTTTGTCATAATAGGGTTTTGCAGCAGGATTATTTTCAGCAGCTGCTTTAAATCCTTCTAATACGCGCCTATTATTTTCTTCCAAATTATTAATAGTAACTTCTATACTTTCATTTACAGTAATGAATCCTCTCAGTATTTGTTTTGATACATTGAGAGCTAATAGGGCTGTGAGTACCAGATACATCATCCCTATCATCTTTTGTCTTGGTGTTTCTTTACCTCCTGCCATGATACAATATTTTAAGTTCGGATATTTTTAATTATTAATATTGATTTACTGGTTTATAACTCATTGCATTGAGCATATTTCCATAAATAGTATTGAGTGCAGATAAACTATTAGCCAGTGTACTCATTTCCTCTTTATACTTTTTGGTATCTGCCGATGCATCAGAAATATTCTTCACTAAGCTCTCTAAATTACCATAAAATTGATTCACATTATCAAAACTTTCTTTTGTTGTTTGCAACTGTAATTCATAATTAGTGTTCAATGACGCCACATTTTTGGAAAATTTACTGAGTGACTGGCTTGCTTCATTTACATTTTCTCCCAATTGTCCTGTATCTGTGTTAGCTAAATGACTCACACTTTCAACTGCTTTTGCGTATGTATTGGCAAGGTCGCCGACATTCCTGGTAGCCTCTTTTACATTGGAAACATATTCATTGGTAGCCAATTGAGCATTGGATATATCTCCAATTTGTTTGGCTGTTTCAGACAAACGGGAGAGCCCATTACTTAAACTTTCTAATAACTCTGGTCCTATTTTAGCCTCTTCTAAAGCAAGGTCTAATTGTTGTGTAGGGGTTAATGGTTCTTCCTCTATTTCAGCCCCCATTCCTGCTAATTCAGGATAAGCCAATGACCAGTCATATTCTTCATGTGGAATATCTATTGCAAATAAAGTAAATATTACTGTTTCTGTAAGCATGCCTGATACTAGCATGACATCCCATCCTGGCCAGTGCATAATTTTAAATAGCGCTCCTGCGATAACTACAGATGCACCCGCAGATGAGAAGATGTGTAAAAATCTTTTGAATCCTTTTACTTTTGGTAGTTTGCTCATAGTCCTTGTTTTTTAGTGGTTAGTGATTGATTTTTTTGTTTGTTTTTGATTTTTGTTATAGCTCATCTCCTTTTGCTCTTCCAAGATAAGTCATAACATTTCTAAAGCCAACATAGCATTTGGCTGTGTCTTGATATTCAGAAGTTCTTGACCAGGTTTGTAAATAGAACCCTACATCTTTCCAACTGCCTCCTCTAATAACTTTTCTTTTGAGAACATTGGCTTCTTTATCTTGTGCTTCGTACACATAATCAGGATTTAGGTCGTGAGAAAAGTCATACGATGATTCGTCAAAAGCATTGCTGGTCCATTCTGCAACATTTCCTGCCATACAATACAATCCATAGTCATTCGGATTGTAAGAGTAAATATACACGGTATGAAAACCTCCATCATCAATATAAGAGCCTCTCATTGGTTTAAAGTTTCCTAAGAAACAACCGCGGGCATTACGAATAT
>DAHXOV010000334.1 GCA_027364695.1 bacterium | reverse complement strand
CCTCTGCTTATGAAATACATCCCTATTTATTGAATAAAATGCGATTACAAAATTCGGGCTTTAAGAATACCTATCTGACAAGGTATATGGATTTGTTGAATACGACATTGAGTTGTGATAATCTTAAAAATCATGCGAATTACATTAAAAATTTGTTGTCTGTAGAAATGAATAACCATTCTACACAATGGGGTGTAAATTTTACTGACTGGCAAGCAAATGCAGATACTTTTATAACAAGAATACAAAACCGCTGTGATACTATTTATAGCAAATTTAAGTCCTGTTATGGCTTGAATGGTCCTTATTTTGTAACGGTGGATGTGTATCCTGCGGGTGCAGGATATGTGTATTTGAATACCATTTTATTAAGACAATTTGCATGGACGGGGAAGTATTACGCGCCGATTAATTTATCTTTTAAAGCCATTCCAACAGATACTAATTATGTGTTTGATCATTGGGAAAATCAGAACACTTCTGTGCACACCTTGATGAGCAATGTACGGGATACGGCAGTAACACTGAATTTGAAAACCAATGACAGGATAACAGCTGTGTTTTATGATAAGCGAACAGATGCACTTTTTCCTACGGGTTTTTCGCCTAACGGGGATAATGTGAATGATTATTTTGGACCTGTGAATCCAAGATTTTTGAAGAACTATGAGTTACACATATACAACAGATGGGGAGAAGAAATTTTTTCTACTACCAATCCATTTGAGTATTGGGATGGAGCACATAAAAATAAAGCATCACAGCCAGGAGTGTACGCTTATGTGGTAAAGTATAAGAATATTATCAATGAAGAAAAACTTGCCAAGGGCAGTATTACGCTTATTCGTTAGAGCTAAGTTTTTAAAAAATGGTTTATTTATCTATTGAAAAGATGAGAAGGGTGTTACTTTTAATGTCATTATTTTTTTTATTTTGTGTGCGGATATTTTATCATATTTGCCCTGCTTTATTATTGAGAATGAAAAATTTACCAATAAGGTTTTTATTGTCCTTAGTATTTTTATATACTGGTATTTCTGTAAGGTCACAAGATATACATTTTTCACAAATACAAGAGATGCCCTTGTTTATATCGCCTGCATATACTGGTTTTTTTAATGGCTATTTTAGAGGGATTGCAAACTATCGTAATCAGTGGTCAGCGATGGGAAGTCCGTTTAAGACGATGGCATTGCAGGTAGATGGTGGATTTTTTAAAAACAAAAAGAGAAATGCCTTTATAGGAGGTGGTTTGACGGTATATAATGATGCGGCGGGAGCGGCAAATTTTTCGATACTTAGTATTGGTTTGAATGTGAGTGGTATTGTGAAATTGGCGGATAAGTCGGCTTTGAGTGTAGGAATATATGGAGGACCTGTAAGTAACAATGCAAATTATCCGAAGCTCATTTTCTCACAACAATTTAATGGAGAGAAGTTTGATGAAAATTTACCATCAGGGGAGTATTATGCATTTAGAAAATTTACTTATACAGATGTGGGAGCGGGTTTGGCTTATGAATATTCTACAAAAAAAATTAGCGAAGAAAGGGATTATGTAACATCGGTACGTTTTGGTATAGGGGCGTATCATATCAATGCACCGAAGTTAAGTTATACAACAGCGTCTGATTATAGATTGCCTGCGAGGTTTGCTTTTCATGCAACGGGTTTATTTGATATATCGGGTACAGCCATTAGTGTTATGCCAAATATATTATATCAGATACAAAAACCTGCCAGAGAGTTGAATTTAGGAGCACATTTATTGTATAGGTTTAAGAACGGAACTAAAATAACAGGAGAAAAGAAAGAAATAAAATGTGGTGTTGGCTTGTATTATAGGAATAAAGACGCATTGATAGCACAATTGTTGTTTGATATGGGAAATTTTGCAGTGAATATTGCGTATGATTACAATATATCAACTTATAAAATAGCTACCAAAGGTACGGGAGGATATGAAATATCATTGAGGTACAATATACTTGCAGACGCGTTGTTTTCTAAAAAGTCAGAGTATAAGAATACGAAGTAAATTGAGAAAATGAGGCAAAGCCGGGAACTTATTATTATTATTGTTGTATTATTAGCATTGTTGTTTGTTGCAATATGGGTGAAGAATATGAAGGGGAAGACCTCTACATTGAATGAAGAAGCAAAGAAATTTAAAGTAGAAGATACGACATCTATTGATAAAATTGTCTTGTCAGATAAGAAAGGAAATGTGGTGAATTTAGAGAGCACAAAAAATGGGTGGAAAGTGAATGGGAAATATAAAGCAAGAGTAGATGCTATTCAAACGCTGTTATATACTATTAGGATGGTAGATGTAAGATACCCTGTTCCAAAATCAATGAGAGCTGGCGTGTTGCGGACAATGGCAGGCTTTGCTACCCAAGTGAAAATATATTCAGATGGAGAACTCATAAAACAGTATTATGTGGGGCATAATACGCAAGACTATGAAGGCACTTTTATGTTGCTAACCAACTTGGATGAGGATAAAAATTATGATGAGCCATTTATTTGTCATATACCTGGATTTAATGGTTTTTTGTCAGTGAGGTATTTTACTGATGTGGAGGAATGGAGACATAGAACAGTCATTAGTGTAACACCACCTGAAATAAATTATGTAGCATACAAGAATATGGAGAAGCCCGACTCCTCTTTTAGAATAGATATTGTCAATTCAAATGAATTTATAGTGTATGATGGTAGAGGTATGAAGATAAATGCACAGTCATTAAAAGTAAAACAATATCTTGCCTATTTGCAGAACATGATGGCGGGGGTATTATTAACACACAAGAACAAGTTTTTGGTAGATTCTATTGCAAGTATTCAGCCATTTGCAGTATTAAGTATTCAGTATAAAAATCCTGTGCAATTGAAATCCTATTATTTTTATTACAAATCATCTACGTCCGAAATAAACAGCAAGTATGGGAAAGATTATAAGTATGATCCTGACTATTTATATGTTCGTTATCCAGGATGGGATATGAATGAAATAGAAACAGCCTTGATACAATATTATGTGTTTGGAAAATTGTTTCAGAATGATAGTTATTTTCTGAAATAAGTGAGGTTTTTAGATATGAAATCCTAAGCCGGCAGATATTCTAACATCAGAAATATTAACGGGGTAATAGAGAATGTTTTCACCATATACCCATGTGTTTTGGATGAAAAAGTAAAAGTACTTATTGATAAAGAAATTATACCCAAAGGATAATGAAATTAAAGGATTGAAAGAGATCTTGTTAGGTGGAATATTTATTTTATCATTATCTGTTTTTATTTTGACAAATTTTAATGCATATCCATTCTGTCTTACAGATTCAAGACATATCTTTTCTGTCTGTTCTTCTACTGACATTGTACTTATGTGCTTTTCCATGTTTTATCTTTTTATTATTTATGTTGATAGTTATGTAATCAGCAAACCAGTCGGTGTTTACTCTGTTGCTGAGTTGTATTCTAAATTGTCCGCCTGTTCCTATGCCCCATCCGTCATTAGAGAAACCACTGATGGTGCTTCTCATTCCCAATGAGAAATATTTTTTATTGATACTATCATTTTGAGCAATGATGTTTGAAACTACAAGAAGTAGAAAAATGTATTTGAACATAGAATTGTTTTCAATACAAGGTTAAGTAATTATCATTGGTGATACAAAAAATCAGAGCCATCTGTAAAGTTTTGTGTTCATAAACCACCGGTAAGGCCGAGGCGGTTTAACATTGAAGCGGAATCCTATGGTAAGGCTTACAGGGACAGTGTATGCGATAAATTGTATTTTGAGATAGCTAGTTGTTATTCTGTCTGCGGAAACGTAGGCAATGGCAAAGAATTTGTCAGTGGTCCATCCTGCAGCCATTCTCACGTCAAATCCTGCGGCTGCTTTTGTTTCATTAATGGTGATACTGTCTTTTAGATACATTTGTTTTTGTTGAACGCCAATCATAGCAGCGAGTGTGAACCCGAGGAAAAATCTTTTTTTCTTTCCCATTGCAAAGTTGTGTCCGTAGCCACCACCAATATTTCCACCGTAAATAGTAAAACTTCTCAATGTTTTTATACTGTCGTAGGCGAGTTCTACGGGTTTAGAATACAAGATGCTATCGGAATGCATTTGAGTATAATAGCCATTAGCAACAATGATCCAACTGCCGCGTGATTTCATTTGTCTATAAGTAAAACCTGAGAGGGCACGATAGGCAAATCTTTTATTGTTTAGAAAATAAATTCCATTGATTTTTAAGGATGTAACCATTAAAGACGGATTGCTGTAATAGCGTCCTGTTTTTTTGAAAAGTGTGTCGTTGTTAGGGGAATTGCTGTCATAAAACCCTTTGAATTTTACAAAGTAGGGTTCTATGATAAACTTATTTCCACCAAAGGAGAATGTGAATGCTTTATATTCTGTTTTTGGTTTGGTTTGATTGATATCATAGGTATATTTTTTTGCGAAGCCAAAGCCAAGAGAAATTTTATCGTAAGAGAATCCAAATGAATAATTGAGTGGCGTAAAGGTTGTGTAAGATAGGTTGGTGGGGTATTTGTAAGGATGAGTGAATGATGAGAACATATCTATATTATAGTTTAGTCGGCTGTATCCTGTGTAGATATTCAGTTTGTGAGAGTAAGAGGTGTAAGAGGTAGTATCCCAATTTTTAGGAGAGGTGGTATGAATGCCGGCTTTTATTTCATAATTCTCTTGTGCATGGGTAATGATGATGTAATGAATGAGAAATAAAATAAAGACAAACACCTTTCTTGTCATCTTATTGGAAGATTTGTGAGCAAAGATAACAAAATTTACAATCATTATTCATCTCTTTCTAACAAGTCCTTGTAAATATGAATCTTGATGAGTTCTACGAGCATCTCTTTATCTTTATTTTTAATTTGTCGGATAGAAATTTCAGCAGTATCGTAGTCATTAAAAATTAAAATAAGCTTGGTTTTATCTGAATTGGTTTCAACTTTTTGAATATCTCTGTAAACGAATTTTTTTTGAGAGAATAATCCGTTGTTTATTTCAAAATGCGTTTCATCTATAATGCAGAATGGATTAAAGTATATCCAGGATAGGTATAACAAAGAAATAGCAAATACAAAAGCCGAGTAGATATGATAGACATTGTAAACTTTGAAGCTATAATAGGTAATGAATCCGCTTATTATTACAATGCTTATTAGAATAAAGGGTAAATATATTTTTCTTTGGAAGTAGATGGGATATGAATTAGGGAGTTGCATATTATTGATGGTTATCACTCATTCCTTTGATAAAATCAGAAACGAAATAAGCAAGTAATTTTCTTTTTTTGTAATTAGCTCGTAAGTGAGCGGGTTCAGGTGCTGTTTCTGCTATGTGTAAATATAAATAATTTAATTTATTTGAACAAGTGTAAATGTATTTTTTTTGCGTTGATAGATGAAATATCAGTACCGATAAGGGTACTGGATGGGATATTGGTAATAGCATCTATCTCTAATGCTCATCCACAAGTTTCATTTTTCATAGTATTTATACTATTTTTTTAGGTGGTTTTTTCATATTAAAAATATGTGTTATTTTTGAGGAGCAAATTAAGTTTATGAATGATATATTCTCAAAATATTTCAAACATAGAAGCCATTGTAATGTTTTACAGGACCTTATGGCATTGAAAGATAAGAGAAAAGAAGAGGATTTGTTATTAGACCAAGTAAGAAGTATTGTACATAGAAGCATGATGAATACTAAAAATGTATTGTCTAATTTGGATATATATCAACGCAAAGATTTTTTTATAGATGATGAAGAGATGGGCAAGGAGAAAGTGTTTTTGCTGAAAGAAATTGAAGAGGTGTGTGTGAAATATCGGTTAAATTTTTTAGATATCAGGTACTTCAAAAAAGAGGTGGATAAAGTGGCTAAGTTGAAAGTAGAGTATTTGAATGAAAGATATAAAAAACAACTGACAGGATTCAAAATTATTTCATACAGAGATTGTTTTGTAAAATCTAATGCTTCAAAAGATTATGGTATATTATTTGCACCCACTTTAGATGGGCATTATTACTTTGTTTATCAATGGGGAAAATCTATTCCTAAAAGCAGAAAGTGGCTCTATTTTCCATTGAGAAGTTTTGAGACCATCGCTTTGTTTGTAATTATTTTTACATTAATAGTAGATTTGATTTTACCGACAGAGTGGATTACTCTGGACAGAACGGCTACTTATTGGTGTGGATACAGGCTAGGTGTATTTTTTCACTTACTTATATTTTTTGGCGGTTTGACAATGTTTATAGTCATTGGTTTTTTTAAAAATGTCAGTAAAAATATTTGGAATGTGATTTGATGAACCCGTATCTTTAAGATGTTCTATAAAGTCGTTGTAATTAACTATATCCCAAAATAGCTCTTATTTGTTGTAGTTTTTGTTGGGCTATGGCGCGTGTTTTTTTCTCACCCAGCACAAGTATCTGTTCTATTTTCTCTGTATTTGTCATTAGTTCTGAAAATATCTTTCTTTGCTCTTTGAATTTGTCTAATATCAATTCACATAATGCTGTTTTAGCCTGCCCATAGCCATAATTCCCTTTTAGATAATTTTGTCGCATTGTCTCTACATCATTTTTATCTGCCAGCAATGCATATAATTTAAATACATTACAGGTATCAGGATGCTTGGGTTCTTTCAAGGGTGTACTGTCTGTGATGATAGACATAATTACTTTTTTCAATTCCTTTTCGGGTAGAAAGATATTAATAAAATTATTGTATGATTTACTCATCTTTTGCCCGTCTATACCGGGTACTATCATTACCTCTTTTTTTATTTTTGCTTGTGGCAGTACAAATACATCTTTTTGCAATGTTCTGTTGAAAATGGATGCTATGTCTCTTGTCATTTCAAGATGCTGAACCTGATCTTTTCCTACGGGCACAATATCTGCATCATATAATAAAATATCTGCTGCCATCAAAACAGGATAAATAAAAAGGCCGGCATTCACATCACTCAGTTGTTTGCTTTTTTCTTTGAAAGAATGGGCATTGGCAAGCATTGGATATGGAGTAAAACAATTTAAATACCAGGTGAGTTCGCAAACTTCTGGTATTCTGCTCTGTCTGTAAAAATAATGTTTATTGTAATCTAAACCAAAAGCAATCCATGTGGCAGATACAGCGTAAGTGCTCTGTCTGATAAACTCAGCATTTTTTATAGATGAAAGTGAATGCAGGTCTGCAATAAAGTAAAACGCTTCATTATTATTCAAATGAGTGAGTTCTATTGCAGGTAAAATAGCCCCTAATATATTCCCTAAATGAGGGATGTTTGAACTTTGTATGCCTGTCAGTATTCTTGCCATAGGGAGCAATAATACAAATTTTATAAGTAAAAAAAGGAAACCTACTTTGTTATGTATGATAAATCTGATATAGCTAAGTCAAATTTTTTACAGAAACAGGGCAGCGATGTAAAAAAGTAATTACTTTTGTGATAAAATTAAAGTCAGTTGAATATGAAGACACCCGAAGAGATTGTGCATATAATGATGATGAAAAATGATGCATTCAGCCAATGGTTGGGAATACAAGTATTAGAGATCAGAAAGGGATATTGCAAATTACAAATGCAAGTGAATAAAGCAATGCTCAATGGCTTTCAGATTGCTCATGGTGGTGTTAGTTATTCATTGGCAGACAGTGCATTGGCATTTGCATCTAATAGCTATGGCTACAAGGCGGTATCGGTAGAAACATCTATATCTCATACAGAGGCATTAAAAGAAAGTGATATGATTCGTGCAGAAACAGAAGAGGTGCATCGGTCCAATAAAATAGCTATCTATCAAATTAAAGTATATACAAT
>DAHXOV010000332.1 GCA_027364695.1 bacterium | reverse complement strand
GGAAATGAAGTTTCCAACTTATCAAATGGTTTTGGAATGCGTGGTTCTGCACCTCCTGTATAGGCAGCTATCCATAATGGATATTGTTTGAAATAATTTAATGAAGCGTTTGATATTCCCGTTGCAACTGTATTTTCCAACCAATAATAATAATTGGTGTAAATGCCAATATCTATTTTTGAATTCAATCTTTTTAGTTCTTCCAAGAAATCATACCAATGTTTCCAACCTTTATATTGACCATTGTATTTGTCATATTCTAAATCAAGCCAAAGTTTGAATTCACCTGCATCATCTCCCAACGCTTCCAACCATCTTTGTGCTTGTATTTTTGGGTCTAAAATAGTTGAATAAAACCAATAACTTCCTCTTGGGAAAACACCTTTGGAATTTTTCCAATTGTCTTTAAAGTCGGGGTCTATTATATTTTGACCACACTTTATGACAATTCCACTTACACCTTCGGATTTCATTTTGTCAAAATCTGTTTTCTGCGGTGTATCATTGTCATCTTGCCAAACCGAAATATCGCATATCAAAACTCTACTTTTATCTGGAGTCACACTCATTTGTTTCCTCCTCATTTATGTTATTAAAAAGAGCAGAAGTTATCTGCTCTTTGTTTTAGTATAATTTCCCCCTTTTATAAAAATAAGATGTTGTTGCTCTATGATTCCACCCTAATAAAAACAACTGCTCTTAGAATTATTTATAATCTGATTTTTAGTGCCTTTGATTCTTCTTTTGATAGAAGATTTCTTTTCCCTCTGTGAACTGCTCCACAGTTTGAGCAACGGAATCTTTCAAATTTTGCTTGCTGAGTGTACCATTCTCCATCTGCTTTGAATTCTGTACATCCACAATTACATGCTTTCGATAGACCATCTTGATATGTTCCAAAATTAGGAACACTATTATTTACATAAGGTTGAATGCGCCAAAATAATTCTTCGGTTGAAAAAATATCTCCGTCATTATAATCTAACATTGTGTCAAGGGCTTCTTGTTCACCATTGGCACATTTTACCCACAACCTCATTCCTTCATTTGAAATCTTATCACGAATACCATATTTTTTATTTATATCGGCAAGTTTATAAGATGTTTCTCTGAAGTTGTTTTTCAATAGTGTGTATGTGTCAATTGAACGATATTTAACTGGAGGCAGATAATGGAACATCAATTCTGAATTCAAAATTTTTCCATCAAATCCATTCCAATTATGACCGATTACAATATCACAATTGTTTATAAATTCCATAAGACTGTTTGTAACTCTCAAAGAATCATACTTTATTGCCTCTTCAGGTGTCATAATATCGTGAAATACTTGACTACTGTTTAAGTATTTAGCCGACCACGATAACATATGACTATCTTGAGCCACCATATCATAACTTAAGTATTGGTCACGTATCCCCCATAAATAACCTTCAATTTTCAGCGGTAATGTTTCTAAGTCAATTATTGCAACTCTTGGATTCTGTTGAACTGTTCTGTGATTAGTCTTCAAAATTCCTCTTGCAACACGTTCTTTACGGAATAGGTCACGAAGTCTTTCAGAATCGGGAAGCCCATATTTTTCAGATATGTCTTTCCATATTGGTGTTGTATTATTACCAATACTATTTGACCAAGCATTTAGGCACTCTTGAAAAAAGTCTTCATTTTCAAAAATTGCCCTACTCAATGTCATGTTCTTTAAAAATTTTCTTATTGAATTCAAGAATTTTCTCCTAGTTACTATTTGTCTTTATTTGTAAGAGTGACACGATTTGAACGTGCAACCTCAGAGTTCCAGACTCTTTGCGCTACCAGATTGCGCCACACCCTTATAAAAGAAAAAATACAGTAAATCAATTAGAGGCACTACTCTATGGTGTGCTTTTTAAAATTTAGGATTTTATGATTTTTTCTTATACCTATCAAATGGGGTGTGAAACCCACTTAATAGGTCTTAATATTACCACACTTAGATTAGAATGTCAAGAGTAAATGTAAGATATTTCTTACATGCTCTCAAACAAATAATCTTGTAAAATGCTTTCTATATTGTCGAACTCCCAGTATGGGATTATTTTTAACGGGATGTTGTTTTCTCTACAATAATCTGATTTGATTTTGTCGTTTCTAATTCTTTCTTCATACTTCTTTTGTCCGCCGAAAAACTTGATTGGTCTGTAATGTTGCTCTCCGTGATATTCTATGATGCAATGTAAATAACCATCAGAGTCAAAAATAGCAAAGTCAAACGGAAGTTCCCTTTTATGTCTGCAATTTTCAAATCTATATTCGGTGATATGTGCCACATTAAATTCTTTTAAAAAGGATAAAATTTCCTTTTCTCCTTTTGAAGAAGCACATTTTGGACAACCATTATTTGAATTGGGATTAGTTCTACGATTTATAGATGCTCTCCACTCGTGACCTTCCTCACAGAGCCACCAAACTCTTTTTGAAATACCAAAACTTATATGGTGTGGAGTTAATTCTCCGTTTTTAGTCGGATGCCATTCCAAAATTAATTCAGGATACAGGATAGAGAACCTATTTTTGTCCGAAACAATTCTCCCAGAACAAACTGGACATCCTTGATTTTTATGGGTTCTATTATTTATTGATGCTTTCCATTCGTGACCATCCTCACATAACCACCATATCTTTTGTCCCATTCCATAACTAGCATCATGTAGACGGAAGGCACTAGGGCTTGTGCTTTTCGGCTTGGGTAATTAATCCAATCCTATCCATCTAACATATAATACTACCACAGAAGTATGATTCTGTCAATCCTTCTTCCTATCAGCGAATCTTATGTTCTTCGCCAATTTGAATATGTTTCTTTTTGTGGTAGCCGGCTCTTCCCCATCTTTTCCTTTTATCTTTATCACCTGAGAATATAATTTCCCAAATCCATAAATTTTTAAAGTCTTTCCCTTCTTTACACTTTCTTCCATCAACCAAACTAAACCTTCAAGTATTTCTTTCACATCCCCTTTTGTGAAGTTCTTTTTATCTGCAATTAGGGTGATTGCGTCATCCATGTTTAGTGTATTTTCATCATTTTCCATATTTCTACTCCAAAAACCCCTGATTCTTCTTCCATTAACAAAATGCACCTTACTTGGTGGTAGGCTACACGAAAGTCTTCTGTTTCCGTTTGTTATTATACTTATTATATTTCAATTTTTTTCTCTCAATTTGATGCTCGACACAACGTATTTGATTTTTAGTTTCCTTTACAAATTCAGTTCCACAATCTTCGCAATAACCTAAACTTCCGCCACAATAACTTTCATACAGGTTTGACAGGTTGAATGCTTCTTTCTCTCCATGAATTGAAATGCCAACCTCTCCCTTATCTAGTAAAAATGAAAATTCATGGGTAGCGGCGTATCTCGGTTCACAAATCAACCCTTTCTGGTATGCTTCACGAATAGCCTCCATATCTGTGTGATTAGAAATATTTTTTGAAATTATCTTTCGGACAAATTTCCAATCGTTCGTTTTTATGTAATTTTTACCCTTAATCTTTGCTATCATAATTAAGCACAATAATGCTTTTTGAAATTTGAAATTTTTTATCTCTCTAACTTTCTCAATTTCTTCTTTATAAATAACTATGTTCTCATTTGTCTTTCGGAACTCAGAGCGACTCTCTCTTAATACATTGCGAATTGATTCGCGTTTGGGGACATACCTGAAGTTCTTATCCCACTTCTCACAAAATTCAATTAAGGCTCTTTTGCATCTCTGCCCTTTATACCCTAAAACAAATCTTAAGTATTTCGCCACCAGTAAACATTCGTAAAATTTATAACCATTCGTAAAACCCATCCTATAGAATCTTTCTCCCAACTTAGATTCATTATACATTAGCATTATACCCACCTATATTAATAAGGAACTTTTCAAATTCCGAAAACAAATATGAGATAGAACCTCCAGATTTACGCATTGGAACACGAACAAACTTTTTATTATTTTTGTTTTTTATATTCTCAAAAATTTCTTCACCAAAGCAACGCCATGCAAAATTTCGAGATTGTACACCTAATATGTCATAACAAGCATAAACTATCCAGTTGGATAACTCTTCCTGATTGCTCGAAATGACATTGTAAGCCTTTTGATTAATTGTTTTAGATATTAAATCTAGTGACTCATATTTTTGATTACCTAATTGCCCAGTGTCTTCTCTAAAGTTTCTGTTGAGACTCTTCCACTCTTTGTATAATAACTGTATTTTTTGAATCACTTGTTTATTGGGTTTTTGAAAATTCTTAGAAAGAAGAACAGAATAATCAAAATTTTCTGAACGAATCGAGATATTTTTCTTTATTTTTTTCAATTTTCCTTCAATATGATGATAAATTCTATTCATTGTGCTAGAATTATCAAGAAAAAAAGATTTTTTCTTATATTTTTTTATTAATTCTACTTGTTCTTGTGATAAATTATTCATTTTCAATAACTTTTCAAATGGAATGCCCCATTTTGTGTAAGAAATTGTGTTATATGTATTTAATTCATTTTGATATTTTTTATAATAATGAGAGTATAGATGAATCATAAATACAGGTCTCTTATCTGCAAGAATAGAATTGTGAAAAACAATTCTATCTTTTTCTTCATCCGACATTTCTTCTTTTATTTTTCTCCATTTAACAAAATGTTCTGGGAATGGGTCAACGATTAAACCCTTCGTGGAATCTATGGCGAGTCCTTGACTAACACGTCCGTATTTAAGCCGACTCAATATTGCATCATGCTCTCGACTACCTTCTTCAAACTCATTCAACAATGAGTAAAAAGAAGATGATAAATTGGTCAAAAAACCAATCTTATTTGTTTTTATTTGAGGGTAGTGCGATTCATTTAATTTCGTGCAGTAATCTTCATTCAAAATCACTTTTTCCGCTTTTTGTGTGTTGTACAATACAGGCAATCCTTCAATCCTACCTTGTATAATTTCAGGGCTGTTTAAAGTACATACCAAATCCAAGTCAAAATCCATCCCCCCATTGATACTTGCATCCATACCGATTCCATTTGTGGGGAAGATGATTCCACTCTGAATATGACTGTACCATTTTTGGGTCATTTCATTAC
>DAHXOV010000198.1 GCA_027364695.1 bacterium | reverse complement strand
GACATGGACCATATCTCACAGTATATTCTAACTTACAAGAAGTATATGTGAAACAAGGTGATAAAATTAAAACCAAACAAATTATTGGTACCGTCATGCACAATGACGAGGAAGGTAAATATTCTCTCAATTTTCAAATATGGAAAGGACAACAAACATTAGATCCAAAAATGTGGCTAATCAATTAAATAAAAATTTTTTATACTTCATTATTTTGAATAATTAAATAAGATTGAATGATAATATATAAAATAAAAATGGCTTGTGATAGGCTAATCAACCAAAGTGTATGGTATTCGGATAAACTGAAATATCTGCTCAACGTAAAAATTATTATCATCAACAATATGCTCCACAACAAAATATAGGCTACCATCTTTTGTTTTTCAAACAAATATAATATCTGCATCAATGGGGCTTTGATAAAGTCTACAATTATCCATATTAAAAGGATTTGAGCTATTTCTCCCGCCCTCATCCAATTTTTTCCAAATATCCATCCAAACAAATCTGGACCTATAATAGAAATCATCAATACAATAGGTAAACTTAATATGAACATCATGAGTAATGTTTTCTGAACCATAGCTGTCATCTTTATTTTATTTCTTTTTCTATCTGCAATTTCTGAGAAAAAAACTTGAGAGATTGGCACGCTCAAAAATCTCATAGGCACTTGTAATACACGCATAGACAATGAATAGTAGCCCAAAAATTCAAAATTCCCGGAAAAATAAAATGGTATTAAACTTATCTGCAATACTTCTAAAAGACTCTGAAACATATAATATTTCTGTTTTTTAAATACCATCAATAACTCTTTCCAACGCCATAATTTGAAAACATCTTTCAATAGTTTTCCTAAGCGCACAAAATTTCTCAATTGAAAGAATAAAATAACATTTGTCAAAAGCAAATTCAACACATTCGCAAGCAATAATCCCATATCTTTCAATCCATACAAGAACAAATAAAACACATTTAAACCCGTTGCTTCCACTATTTTGTACCTGCTCTGAAAAGTAAACATTTTTTGCTTTACACAATACATCCACAAAATCTGAACACTTGTTTGAAAAAATATAATCACCCATGATAACAACACCCATATTGAATTAAATTTTCTCAAGTTGAAAACATCCAGTAACCATAATAAAGAAAACATCAATAGAGACAATATGCTTACCATCATATTTGCCTGATAAGATCTTCGTATATTCTCATGTACTTCTTCATCTGAGTTTTTCACTATCTCAATATCCAATTTAAAAGAAGAAAAAATCAAGAACACAGAAAGAACACTCATGTATAAGGAAAATTTTCCAAAGCTTTCGGGCAAATAAATTCTTGTCAGATAAATATTAAACAAAAAATTTATTATCTGTGCCAATGTAGTGCCTGTAATGAGCCGAATATTGTTTTTAAAAAATTCCGACTGAAAGATATTTTTTATTTTTTCTTTCACTTCTGTGCTTTTTTATAAAACATATATGCAATCAACATAAATAATAAATTAGGTATCCACACAGCTATGAATGGTAAAGTAAATCCTGTAGTAGCCAATATTGTAAATATATACATCAGCATAATATACATAGCGCTCAAAAACAAACCTAAAGCAATGCTCCATCCAACGCCACCTCTCACTTTTCTGGAAGATACGCTCACTCCTATTATGGTCAATATAAAAGTAGCAAAAGGGAATGCCGTGCGCCTGTGATATTCTACTTCAAAATACTCTGTTTTACTGCCTCCTTTCTGTCTTTCTTTCTCAATGTATTCTTTCAATTCCCAATAATTCATTATTTCCAGTTTACTCTCATATCTCCACAAATCATTAGGTGTAAAATCTATTTTTATTTTTTTATTTGGATAGATATTTAATTCTTCTTTGTAATAAACGCTGTCTCCTTCTGATTCCATTACTAATTTTCTTTCAAAAACATTATTTAAGTTCCACGAACCATCTGTACTGTCCCATTGCATTGCTTCTGCACTTAAGTAATACACTTGCTTATTGTTCTTTATTCTTTCTAAAGACATTTTATATCCCATTTTTGATCTATTATCAAAACTATAAATATATAAAACCTCTCCATTGCCCACTACTCTATGAATATTTTTATCCTCTGTATTGTAATTACTATTAAACCATTTATCTTCAAATGCAATTTTTTTTCTATTTGCTTTAGGAATGATAATATGATTCAAAATCAGAGAAGTTGTTGCAATAATAAATGCTGTAATTAAATAGGGCCTCAGTATTCTATTATAGGAAATTCCACTGCTCAAAATTGCCACAAACTCATTTCTATGTGCCATACGGGACGTAAAAAATAGGACTGAAATAAAAGTAAACAAAGGACTAAACATATTTCCATATACAGGTATAAACATCAGATAATAATCTAATATGATTTCTTTTAATGGCGTTTTATCTGCTAAAAAACTTGGTAATTTATCCTTCAGGTCAAATACAATGAATACCAATAAAATCAAACTAATAGAATACACAAAAGTGCCTAAAAATTTTTTCAATACATATTTGTCCAGAATCTTCATGTAAAAGCAATTATACAAAACAAAATCCACTCAAAATACCACTCATCTTTTCACCAATGTTTTCAAGTTCGCAAATCATCTGTACTTTCCCAAATATCACGAATTATTAAAATTCCAACTGATATGATTTATATCAACATTATGCTAATTCAAGATCACAAGCTTTTCTATCTTTTCCGCCTTTTTATTATTACTATCAACCACCGTTACTCTGTATATATACACGCCTTTTGCTAATTTATCGCCATAATCATCTTTTCCATCCCATTCTATATTATTTTCTCTATACCCTGAAACATAAATATTTCTTGTAATCGTTTTTACTACCTTTCCTGTGATGGTAAATATCTCTATTTTTATTTTCACCTGTTCACAACTGGTATTAAACTCAAGCATAAATTGTGTTTTTGTAGTAAAGGGATTAGGATAGTTCAACACATGACTCAATGCCAACTCTTCACTCTTCGCAACGATAAAGTCAACTTTTACAATATTGCTATTGTTATTTATATCCCATGCTTTTAGAGCAAGTTGATGACTTCCCTCTGATAAATTACTAAAAGGATATTTTACTTTTCCTTTCTGATAACTATTCAAGTCATATTCAAAATAATCATTCACATTAATTTGTTTGTTATTGTCTAATGT
>DAHXOV010000197.1 GCA_027364695.1 bacterium | reverse complement strand
GCATTAGACACATTAGGACATGCTAAAGCTCTTTTAGAATATGCAGGAAAGGTAGAAAACAAAGGCAGAAACGAAGATAAACTTGCTTATTTCCGCAATGCCAGAGATTTTTTTAATGTCAAATTAGTAGAATTGCCTAATGGTAATTATGCCGATACAATGATGCGGCAAGTATTTATGGATGCCTTTCGTTATCATTACTTTAATGCATTGTGTGAAAGCAAAGACGAGACTTTTTCCATTCTTGCACAAAAAGCAGTCAAAGAAGTAAGTTATCATTACAGACATTCATCCTGGTGGATAAAAAGATTTGGAGATGGCACAGAAGAAAGCCACCATAAAGCTCAAAGCGCTTTGAATAATTTATGGAAATTTATAGGAGAACTTTTTATACCCGATGATGCTGAAAAAATAATGGAAGAAGAAAAAATAGCCCCCTCTCTTGAAAGCATACAATACTTGTGGAACGAAGATATGCAAACCCTTCTTAAAGAAGCTATGCTAGAAATACCACAGAATGTGTATATGCAAAGAGGTGGTAAGCAAGGCGTACATACAGAGTATCTTGATTATATATTAGCAGAAATGCAAGCCCTGCCAAGAATATACCCTGAAGCACAGTGGTAACAATCAAATTGAATTTCATTGGATAATAAATACATGAGCAAATTAAGTTCAAAATAACAGATACATTGTCTGTGAATACCATAGAAATAAAAAATAAAGTCTATAAAATTTTATCAGAAATTCCTGACCCTGAAATTCCTGTAGTCAATATTGTAGAAATGGGGATGATAGCGGATGTATTAATCAATGAAAATGAGCCCATCGTAGTACAAATGATGCCCACGTACACTGCATGCCCTGCTACATGGCAAATTCAAAGTGATATAGAAAAAGAATTAAACAAAAATAATCTACTTGCAAAAGTGGAAATTGTATATTCCCCAGCATGGACAACAGATAGAATAAGTAAGGAAGCCCTCAAAAAATTAGAAAAATATGGAATAGCCCCCCCACAAAACGGAGTTACAATACATGCACTAATGAATGCAGACTATAAGATAACATGCCCGCACTGTGGAAGTATGAATACTGAACTGATATCAACTTTTGGCAGTACCCCTTGCAAAGCTCTTTTTCGTTGTCAACATTGCAAAGAGCCTTTTGATTATTTCAAGTGTCATCTGTGATGATTATTTTTCAATTCCAGTCTGACTATCACAATGTGATGCTTACTACTTCTCTAATTGTATTCACATAAATGAATTTTAACCCCTTGAGGTATTCTTGAGAAATATCTAATACATCTTGTTCGTTGGCTTTACATAAGATAATCTCTTTAATTCCTGATCTTTTAGCCGCTAAAATTTTTTCTTTGATGCCTCCTACGGGAAGAACTTTTCCTCTTAAAGTAATTTCTCCTGTCATTGCCAAATTTTTCTTTACTTTTCTTCCCGAAATACAACTCATAAGAGACACTACCATAGCAATTCCCGCACTAGGTCCATCTTTTGGTACGGCTCCTTCGGGGACATGCATATGAAAGTGTTTCTGTTCTATATCACTTTGATGAATACTTAATTCTTTAGCATGCGATTTTATGTATCCTAGCGCAATGGTGGCACTTTCTTTCATCACATTACCTAAGTTGCCCGTAAGCGTATGAGAGGTTTCTTTTGCAGGCGAAGCCACTGTCTCTATGTAGAGTATTTCGCCGCCATTGGGGGTCCATGCAAGACCAGTTACCACGCCCGGAATATCATTACCCTCGTATTTTTCTTTGATATGAGTCGGTCCAAATATTTTTGGAAGATAGTCCTTGATGATTTTAGGAATATCTTCATTCATAGATGTTTTCAATGCAGTATGTCGTGCTATTTTAGATAATCTTTTTTCTAAGTTTCTCACCCCACTTTCATAAGTATAATTTTCTATGATTTCTTCAAGGATATTATCAGCAATTTTAATTTGATTTTTTTTGATACCCGTTTCCTGACAAACTTTTGGTATAAGGAATTTTTTAGCGATTTCCATTTTTTCTTCAGTGCTGTAACCAGTAACATTGATGATCTCAAATCTATCTAATAGTGCAGGGTGAATGGTGTTTAGATCATTGCAGGTAGCAATAAATAATACCTTGCTAAGATCGTATTCTGTTTCTAAATAATTATCATAGAAGGTATTGTTTTGCTCAGGGTCTAATACTTCCAAAAGAGCTGAGGCGGGGTCGCCTTGGAAATCTCTGCCTATTTTGTCAATTTCATCTAATACAAATACAGGGTTGGAAGTGCCTGCTTTTCTTATACTCTGAATGATTCTGCCTGGCATTGCACCTATGTATGTTTTTCTATGCCCTCTTATTTCACTTTCGTCGTGTAAGCCTCCTAAACTCATTCTTACGTATTTTCTATTGAGTGCCCTGGCGATACTTTTCCCCAGAGATGTTTTGCCTACACCAGGTGGCCCATATAGGCAGAGTATGGGTGATTTGAGATCCTTTTTAAGTTTTAATACAGCAAGATATTCAAGAATTCTTTCTTTGACTTTTTCTAATCCAAAATGGTCTTCATCTAATACTTTTTTAACGTTGAGGATATCAAAATTATCTTCTGAGTATTCATTCCATGGCAATTCTAATATAATATCCAAATGAGCTGTTGTAATGCCGTACTCAGGAGAGTTGGGGTTCATTCTCTTGAGTTTATTGAGATTTTTTTCGAACAATTCTTTGGTGGCAGTATTCCATTTTTTATTTTTCGCTTTTTCCTCGAATTCTTTGATTTCTTGTTCCAGTGGCGAGCCTCCTAATTCTTCCTGAATGGTCTTGAGTTGTTGGCTTAAAAAGTATTCTCTTTGTTGTTTATCAATATCACTGCGGGTTTTATTTTGTATCTGATTTTTTAGTTCTATTAAACTGAGTTCTTTATTTAGCAAGGAGAGGAGTTGTAATGCCTGATCTTTAATATCATGGGTTTCCAAAAGATTTTGTTTGTTGGGTAAAGAGATGTTCATGTGGGAAGAGATGAAATTGACCAAAAAACTTGGTGTTTCAATATTATTAATAGCAAAACTGGCTTCAGATGGTATACTAGGAGACTGTTTGATAATTTTAGTAGCTACATCTTTAATCGCAGAAATGATGGCAATGAATTCGGAACTTTGTGTGTTAATATTTTTATCGTTGATACTTTCTATTTCTGCTATGAAGTAAGGTTCGGTTTGTATAATATTTTTGATATGTATTTTTTTTCTTCCTTGTAGTATAACAGTGGTATTTCCATCGGGCATTCGTAATAATTTGAGTATTTTAGCAGAAGTCCCAATGGGGTAAATGTCTGTTGACAGAGGGTCTTCTATTTTTTCATCTTTTTGAGCAGTTACACCTATTATTTTTTTGTTTTTATAAGCGTCTTTGATCAGGGCAATAGATTTATCTCTTCCTACGGTAATAGGGATGACAACGCCTGGGAAAAGCACGGTATTCCTTAGTGGTAAAATTGGCAGCTTGTCGGGCAATTTTTCCGATAATATACTTTCTTCATCTTCTGCCGTGAGTAGTGGTATAAACTCGGTTTCTTCCTCTATCATTGGGTTAAATATGTTTTCAAACATAACGAAATATTTTTAAGTCATAATAATAAACAACTCTTATGCCATTTGTTATTCTATTCTGTGTCAGCGCCGCATTCGTTTCAAATAGGAATAACTGTTAGATGATTTTATGGATACCATTTTTGATTGGCTATCATAAGTGCTTCTTGAACGGTGATACGTACATTATTTTTGTGTGCGATCACAAAAGCATCTTGTATGCCTTTGGTTTTTATTTCTTCTCTATAATCGCGTGCTTGTTTATATTTATCAAAATTTCCTGAATAAAATTTTTTGTACGATTCGTGTTGTTCTTGTTTTATGTTTTGGATATTATATTTGTTAGAAAAATAATAGGGACCTACACGGGATTTTAGAAAGGCGCCTAATTGTACAGAAAAAAATATTTTTGTTTGTTTGGCTTGAGTGGTGGTTTCGGCTATGTTGGATGGCTGTGTTGGCGGTGTAACTGGTTGAGAAGTATTATTATCAGATAGACTGGTTGGCTGGAGTATGTCAGGAGACAGTGTTTTATTTAATACTTGGTTGTTTTCTGTATAAGAAAAATCACCATTGAGTGTAAGTGGCGCAGCAACATTTCCTGAGAGTTTGTAGGAGATGATGACACTTTCTTTTTCAGGCAAGGTAGACCACACGAATTTGATATTATCCCCATCAATGAAAAAAGAACTACCGTCTTTTTCTTCTACTTTTGCTGACAGATCTTTTGGTAATACATCTGTATATCTTGCAAAGCCCCTGATGGGTCCTTTGTTGATAGTAATTTTAATGAGCCATGCATGGGGAGCAATATTTTGAATAGTTCTACTAACAGATACTTTGGTGTTTTCTGTTGGTGCAGAAGTAGTTGTAGTAATGGATGTTGGTGGAGTGGTTGAAGTAGTTATACTTTGTGTATTAGCAGGCGGAGCGGCTGATGGTGGGGAGGTGGGGATATTTTGTGTAATAGGTTCAGAGGTTTTATCTCCTATGATGATGTTTTTAGCAGGTATTTCTGCTACCTGTTTAGTATTATTGACAATATAACTAAATTTTCCTGATATGCTGGAATTTCCATTGAAAGATGGGGAGGTCGTAACTTTGAACTTTATTTTAAATTCAGCTTCTATGGGTAAAGCGGTCCAAATCCATTTGGCTGTGTTTCCTGAGGAAGAAAATGCGGCTCCTTTACTGTCGTCTTCTTCTGTGATGCTTATTCCTGATCCTGTTTCTATTTGCAGTTTTGCAAAGCCATTGATGTTGCCTTTTTTTATGATTACTTCAGCTGTAATCGTCTCTCCTGGTTTCAGATGATCGGGGATATGGATGGTTGCTGTAACGCCATTATCCAACAGAATAAGAAACCAATAGTAAAAAAGGGAGAGTGTGGAAAAACACAAACTGGTAGTTTTTAAAATCATTAATAGAGAAAATAGTAGTGCAATTATAGCACATAAAATTCGTATATCGGGATGTATTAAATAAAAAAAATAAACACTGTATTGTTAGTAAATTCGGTTTGTGAGCGTTGGATTTATTTTCCTTTTCCTTGAATGATGACGAGAATGGTGTGAATTAAAATTTTTAAATCAAGCAATACAGATATGTTTTTCAGATACAGAATATCGTATTTCATTCGTTCAATCATTTGGTCTATACTTTCGGCATAGCCGTATTTGACTTGCCCCCAAGAGGTGATGCCTGGTTTGATTTTGTGTAATAGCTTGTAGTGTGGGGCTTTCTGGATGATTTGATTAATATAGTATTGTCGTTCGGGTCTTGGGCCTACTACACTCATATCGCCTTTTAAAACATTGATGAACTGGGGTAATTCATCCAGTCGGGTTTTTCTTAAGAATCTTCCGAATGTTGTGATACGTGGGTCGTTTTCCGAAGAAAGAGCAGGTCCGTTTTTTTCTGCATCTTTGCACATGGTTCTAAATTTATAGATGAGAAATTTTTTTCCGTTTTTTCCTGTTCTTTCTTGTTTGAATAAGATGGGTCCTTTGGATGTAAGTTTTACAAGTAATCCCAGTATGATGTAGAGCCAGCTGAAGAAAATAAGTATTATAAGAGAAAGGGTGATGTCAAAAAATCTTTTGATGGATATTTGCCATTGTTTTATGGGGACTATTTCTAATGTGATGAGTGGTAGTGATTCTACGGCATCTAACTTTACTTGTCCTGTAAGCAGGTCATAAGTGTCGGGTACCAGGTGGATGTGTAGATCCATGTAATAGAGTTCGTTGATAATCTCGTTTAATTTGTCATGCTCGTTGGTTTCTATGGCTATGATGATTTCTTCTATGTTGTATGTTTGAATGATATTTTTGATTGCGCTGAATTCTCCGAGATGGGGGATGATTTTCTTTAGTTCTTCGGAAAATCCATTTTTGCCGTGCAGGTGGACAAAGCCGATGATATTAAAGCCGATGCCTTTTTTTAATCTTTGTATTTCTTTGACTATTTCTAATGCTCTTTCGTTGCTTCCGATGATAATAGTGGAGAATCCCCATTCACGAGCTTTTATTTTGTTGTTGATATAAGAGGAGAATATAAATCTGCTTGTAGCAGTGATGGAGAAATGACAGATGAACAGAGTAAATACGGATTTGTAGTAATGTTTGTAGTTGGCAACATAATCGTCTAACAATAAATTGAAAAATAATAAAATGGTGCCGAATATAGCAGCAAAGAGTATCTGATACATTTCATTGATTCTAGATCTGCGAAATATTTCGTTGTAGTGTCCCGAAAGATAATACATCAATAACCAAAATAAAGGTACTAAAACTATTCCTCTGAAATATTGAATATCAAATATCACTTCGGGTTCAATGTATGTTTTGAAATAATCAATGTTGTATTTTCTGTAAACATAAAATAAAGTCCATGCTAATGATGCAGAGAAGAAGTCTATAGCAATATTTATTATGGTATATTTTTTTTTATCCATTTCAGTAGCTGATTAGCTTGATATTATCCATTAGTATTTGTCCTTGTGATATGTTAGACGCTTTGAGTACTTTGAAGTAAATACCTATAGAGTTGTTAGAGGGAGTGCTTCCAAATAGTGATGCTAAGTAAGGGGTTAGGTCAATATATATTTTATTCCATATTCCGTTGGTAGGATTGAGGTTGATAACGGATTTTGTGCTAAAAGCATTATAGATTCCTATTTCAAAAATCTGATTGGCTTTGTAGTTGAGTTCTAAATAGGTGGCATCAAAGGAAAGTGTATAAGTATTGGCTGAAGTAAGGTAAGCGTTATATCTATTGCCATCTACTATGATAGCAGCACTTTTATTACCTTCCAATACATCTGCTGATGGGTCGGTAGTTTTATCTAATATAACTATATTGGTGTCTGAGCCTGTCCCTTTCACAATGGTAATGCCTCCTGTTCCTCCAAAGTTTTCAAAGTCCTCTATCCATTTGAAATTGATGCCTGTTTTATAATTAAAAATGAGGGGTCGGTAGATGATATTATTTATGCCTACATTGGTATCTATTTCAATGGGCGCATAAAAGGGATAGATGATCCTTACTGCAGACATTCCATCTTTTTTGATTCCTGCAAATAATTTTATTTTGGCTGGCTGTGAAGTAATAGGTATATTTCTACCTATAGGATAAGCGCCTTTGTATTGTCCATTTTCATATACCCAGATGTCTGTGATTTTGTGATTATTGGTTCCCTGACCGCTCATTGTATTGACGCTTACTGCGCTAATATTTAAATAAAATGGTGGGGGTGCCTGAA
>DAHXOV010000306.1 GCA_027364695.1 bacterium | reverse complement strand
TTAAAGGACGCAGAAAAAATAAAACCCAAAGATATTTCTCTGATATCTGCCTTGTATAAAGTGTATGCTATTATTGGTGATATGAAAAATGCAGAGATATACAAAAACAGGATGCTAGGAAGATAAAGTGTAGTAAAATTACATAAAGGATAGAATTGACAAGACTTATTAAATTTCTAAAGTCTTTTTAGAAAAAAATGTTAATTCGTTGATAATGGAATAAGTTTTGTTTTTTACATTTGCAAAAAATTAAATATATGAAAAAAATGAATTTTCCTTCTATGCTTGTATTGATTGTTGCCACATTATTCACTTCATTTACCACAGCACAAAACGATCTTGTAGTATTTAGTGATGGAGGTGAAAAATTTTACTTGTATGTTAATGGGGTCAAACAAAATGCTACCACCGAATCCAATGTAAGGGTTACAAATATCAAACAATCGCAGGTAAGATTAAAAGTAGTATTTGAAGACAACAAAAAGAATCCTGATATCACCACCAATGCTTTTTTGATGTGGGAAGGAGAAGAAAAAAAGGGATGGGAGTTTGTGTATAGAATTATAAATAAAGCAGGCAGTTATAAAATAAGAGCATACAGTGCTGCAGAAATAAATCCTCAAAAAAATGAGGAACAAACAGTCGTCAATTATTCATCAGAACAACCCCCTGTTAATGTTAGCGGATCTAATTCATCTTCATCTGCCAATGCGAATACTTATGCAGGTGGACAAACTGTTACTTCTACCACCGTAGTTGCTTCGGGAGGTGCCCAAACGTCTAATAGTAATGCTTCAAACCCTGCGAACATTAATATCACCCTTTCTCCAACAGGAACGGGCATTCAGATACACGATAATATGAATACATCAGGGAATAATGGATACACAACCACTGTGGTATCTACTACAGTTACCTCTTCTTCGAGCGAGTCCTCTTCAAATGCGCCAAAGCCAGTTCCACAATCTGTTTCTCCTAAACCAGTCATTAGATGCAATGTCAGTGATGCAGAATTTCAAGATATTAAGAAAAGTGTTAGTTCCAAATCCTTTGAAGAAAGTAAACTTACATTAGCCAAACAAATTAGTGATTCTAAGTGTTTAAGCAGTGTTCAGGTAAGAGATATAATGAAACTGTTTTCTTTTGAACAAACAAAATTAGAGTTTGCAAAATATGCGTACAAAAAGATCATCGATAAGGATAATTATTATGTTGTCAATGATGCGTTTCAATTTGAAAATTCTATAGAAGAACTGAATGAAAGCATTGGAAAATAAAAAGAACAGAGGCGCTTTAATTTAAGAATCTGTACTGTAATCCTATTCCTAATATAAACCCTTTTCCTTTCCATTTCATTAAGATATATTGATTGATGTTTGAATCGCTGCTTGTCATGTCGTTGTAGTTGATGCTTGGAAGTCCGATATAGGCATTCAGCCCCAACCGTTTAAAGTAAATCATTGGTTGAATGTGTAAATCAAGATAAGTACCTCTGCCATAAATAGTAATAGGGTAAAAAGGATCATTATTATTGTATGTTAATGATGAACCGCCAATAGAAACACCGATAGGTAAATCAAAACGATGCCTTCTGAATAAATGGGCTCTGACAGTAAAAGCCAGATCAAAAGATTGTGCTGTTGGAGTAGTGCCTGTTACTTCATCTTTTGCTGTAAAATACCTGTTGAGTTTTACTTTTGCTCCTATGCCTAACCATTGAAGCAATCCGTATTCTGCTCCAAAAAAATAATTGGAATTAGCAGCGCCGTCTTTTACTAAAGTATCTTTATTATAATTTCTCAATTGATACCTGTATTCTGTATTAAGTGATTCTATTCCCACATTAAAGTGCAGGAGCAAAGAATTTCCTGTGAAGGATTGTGTGTAGTATTTAGCGGTAATACACAAGGAGGTAATGATTAAAAAGTATTTTTTCATATAATTATTGTTTATGAGATTATTTTATTTTTATTTATTTTACAATACATGTTTTTCTGCATGATAAGAAGAGCGAACTAAAGGACCACTTTCTACATGTTTAAAATTCTTTTTTAAGGCGTATTCTTTGAATGCTGTGAATTCATCTGGATGTACAAATCTTGCTACTGGCAAGTGTTGATAGGTAGGCTGTAAATATTGTCCAATAGTAATAACATCTACATTGACATTGGCTAAATCGTCGATGGTCTCATATATCTCCTCTACTGTTTCTCCTAATCCTGCCATGAATCCTGATTTAGTACGAACAGCTGCATTTTTTAGCATCTTTAATACCTCTAAACTTCTCTCATATTTTGCTTGGATACGTACTTGTTTAGTTAATCTTTTTACAGTTTCCATGTTATGTGATACGATATCTGGTTTGGCTTCTACAATTCTTTTGATATTTTCCCATTTGCCTTGAAAGTCAGGAATGAGGCATTCAAATTTTGTTTCAGGAGATATTTTTCTGATGGCTTGAATGGTTTCTGCCCATATAATAGAACCACCATCCTTCAAATCATCTCTATCTACAGAAGTAATCACACAATGTTTTACTCCCATCAGTTTTACAGATTCGGCT
>DAHXOV010000296.1 GCA_027364695.1 bacterium | reverse complement strand
ATGTTGTGTGGGCAGAAACTAGGGGCGCTAAGAGCATAGGAGTAGTAGGTGTAGGGAATGGAGCCTCTGCACAAAACATTCCCGTCAATGGTAGTGGTGCTTATTTTACAGGGACCGAAATAGGAACATTTAGTTATGCTAATAACACATCGGGAGATAGAAGAGCATATTATGCAATGTGGAAAGATAATATAGGAAATATAAGAACGGCTATGGTGGGCGGGTTTATAAGCGGAACAGAATACAAAGTAATGGGGAATGGCGCTGTTTCTACCTTTGTAAAGGATAAAAACAATCAACAAAGAATTATGTTTGCTCCCGAAGCCCCACAAGTCATATTACAAGATATGGGAAAAGCAAAATTAGAAAAAGGGAAAGCGCACATTTATTTAGATGAAATATTTTCTAACAACATCACTATTGATGAACAACACCCCGCTCAAGTTTTTATTCAACCACTCGGTGAATGTAATGGAATGTATGTAAAAAATATTACTCCTAATGGTTTTGAAGTAGTAGAATTGATGAAAGGCACAAGCAATGTAGAATTTTCGTGGATTATATTTGCTGTTAGAAAAGATGATGTAGATGATAATGGCAATATCATTTCAAAATATCAGGATATCAGATTCCCAATAGCTCCCATCCGTATAAAAGGAAAAGATATAGAACACCTGCTTCCCGAAGTGAAAGATAAATAAAATACAACCCCTGTCTTTTTTTGCTTCTACTTTCTTTTTTCTTACTTTTGTCTCTAAAAAAATTAATGTTGCGCTATTTAAATGTATTTATTACAAGCATTATTTCTTTCACTTGTCTTTCTCAAAGCAATCTTATACAAAAAGATACCTCTAATATACAATTACTTATCTCTAAAAAAAAACAATACCACCAACTTACAAAAGGAGCGCATGATGGATATAGAGTAAAAATATTTTTTGACACAAACAGATCAAAAATGGAAAAAATAAGATCAGATTTTCAAAATAAATATCCCTATATTCCTATTTATGACGACTACATACAACCCAATTTTATCCTGGTTATTGGAAACTGCAGAACCAAAATAGAAGCCCATGATCTACTCAAGAAAATACAAGCAGATTTTCCCAATGCCTTCATTATAAAAACCAAAATAAACCCAAATTTTTAATCCATCTTATTTATTAAATACCTCTTAATAAATTGTATTTATGAGAAATGCTTTTATTGTTTTTTTATTTTTGAATGTTTATTTGGGTTTTGCTCAAACAACATTCCCATCTAATGAAGCATCCTATACAATAGCTGGTGTTTATGTTTTGAAGAATGCGGTTATACATCAAGATTATCAGACAGTGATTTCAAATGGTTATCTGGTCGTTCAAAACGGAAAAATAACTAAAATCGGTTCTTCTGAAAAATATATTCCACCTAAAAATGCTTTGGTGATTGATTTACATGGCAAACATATTTACCCCTCATTGATTGATTTATACAGCGATTTTGGAATGCCTGAAATAAAAAAACAAAACAGCACAGGATCATTTAAAGAAAACTACATTAAAGGCGCATATTACTGGAATCCATCTATTACAAGTGATTTTAATGCTGCCTCTCATTTTATCTTTAATAAGGAAAAAGTAGATGAGTACAGAAAAAATGGTTTTGGCATCATCCTTACAGGACTAAAAGATGGCATTGTAAGAGGAAGTGCTGCTTTAGTAGCATTAGCCGATGTTTCTGAACATGAAAATATCCTGAAAGAAAAAGCATCTGCTGTGTTTTCATTCCAAAAAGGATCTTCCCCACATTATTATCCATCCTCATTAATGGGCTCCATTGCACTTATTAGACAGGTAATGTACGATGCACAATGGTACCAACAACCGTTGAAAGAAGTCAATATCTCGTTGCAGTATTTGAATGAACTATTGAAGTTGCCTATCATCTTTGAATGTTCAAATAAATGGGATATATTCAGAGCACAACGTATAGCAGACGAATTTAAAACTACTTTCATATTTAAAACAACCGGTGATGAGTATCAAAGAATACAAGACTTGAAAAATATTCACCCCAAGCTTATCATTCCATTAAATTTTCCTGAACCTTATGATGTATCCGACCCCTTAGATGCAGATATTATTCCATTATCTGATTTAAAACACTGGGAAATGTCGCCCGCCAATGCTGTCTTTTTGGAAAAAAATAAAATAGAATTTGCTTTTACATGCTATGGATTAAAGGATAAGAACTCATTTTTATCTACATTAAGAAAACTGAAAAAATATGGACTTTCTGAACTACATATATTAAAAGCATTGACCTATAATCCTGCTCAATTTATTCATGTTGAAGACCAACTAGGTTCTTTAAAAGAAAATTTTTTAGCGAACTTTTTCATATCAGACAAAAATATTTTAGATGAAAATGCTGTAATAATAGAACAATGGATACTTGGTAAACCCTATGTCTTCTTCAACAGAGATGCTAATAAAATTTTAGGTAAATATAAAATGAGATGGCATGATGTAGAATTATTAATACAAATAGAAGGCAGCATTGAAGAGCAAAAATTAAAAATTAAAAAAGATACAACCTCACTTAAAATATCAACGAAAATTGAATTCCCAAAAATAAGTTTCCAAATCAATGACTCCGCTTACAGATACTCATTTTCAGGTCATTTTAATTTTAACGACAGCGCACTGTATGGAATAGTATATGATTTGAATAATCATCAATACAAAGACATTATTATTAATAAAGTAGATGGAATAAAAGACAGCACAAAAACAAAAAGTATAGAAGCAATCAAAGATATAGGCAAAATATATTATCCATTTTGTGCCTATGGAAAACCACTGGGCGATACCTTAAACTTTTATCAGCAAGTATTAGAGACATTTAAACCTTATGATGCTTTATTGATTAAAAATGCAACCATATGGACAAATAGTAAAGACAGCGTTTTACCTGAACACGATGTATATATAGTAGATGGAAAAATTGTGCGCATCGCTCCTAACATAGATGCTCCTAAATTGGCATTCGCTAAAATTATTGATGCCAAAGGTATGCACCTGACTCCCGGAATTATAGATGAACATTCACACATAGCTGTATCAGGAGGAGTGAATGAATGGACTCAGGCAAGCAGCGCAGAAGTACGAATAGCTGATGTTATTAACCCTGAAGATATAAATATTTATCGTCAACTGGCAGGAGGCGTTACGACAGCACAATTACTGCACGGCTCTGCCAATCCTATCGGAGGACAATGCCAAGTGATAAAATTAAAATGGGGATATAATGCAGAAGAAATGAAATACAAAAAAGCCAAACCCTCTATCAAATTCGCTCTTGGAGAAAACGTAAAACAAGGGAATAACCCCCCGACTGATAGATTTCCACAAACCAGAATGGGAGTAGAACAAGTATTCAATGATTACTTTCACAGAGCAAAAAAATATCAGCAAGAATGGAACAAATACATCCATTTAAATGAAAAAGAAAAAAAGAAAATATTACCGCCAAGAAAAGATTTAGAACTAGAAGCACTCGTAGAAATTTTAGACGGTAAAAGAAACATTACTTGTCATAGCTATGTACAAAGCGAAATTAATATGCTTATTCACTTGGCTGATAGCTTAGGGTTTAAGGTGAATACTTTTACACATATTTTAGAGGGCTACAAAGTAGCAGATAAACTCAAACAACATGGCGCCACTGCTTCTACATTTAGCGACTGGTGGGCATACAAAATGGAAGTAATGGAAGCCATCCCATACAACGCAGCATTGCTTACCAAAATGAGTGTCAATACATGTATTAATTCAGATGATGCAGAAATGGGAAGAAGATTGAATCAAGAAGCCGCTAAAAGTATTAAATATGGCAGATTAACCCCTGTACAAGCATTGAAATTAATTACTCTTAACCCTGCCAAAGCCTTAGGAATAGATAAAGAAGTAGGCAGTATAGAAATAGGAAAAACAGCAGATTTAGTACTATGGACAAATCATCCATTGAGTGTATATGCAAAAGTAAAATATACTATTATCGATGGGCAAGTATTTTATGATGATGATGAGAATAAAAAAACAGAAGAGATGATACAAAAAGAGAGAGCCCGAATTATTGAAAAATTACTCAATGAAAAAAAGAACGGAGCCAACACACAAAAATATCAACCCAAAAGACCTCGCCTGTATCATTGCGAAGATATAGAAGAATAAGACGATGGATGAACTTTGAAAGTGTTGTGTAAAATAGTTAATAGCCACCCATCATAGACAAGGCTAAAACAACTTACACTCTTTCTAGTAAAACAGCATAACCTTGTCCTACGCCCACACACATAGTAACGATAGCATATTTTTTCTTTTGCTCTTGAAGTTCAATAGCCGCAGTAAGAGCTATTCTCGCTCCACTCATACCAAGAGGATGCCCAAGAGCAATAGCCCCCCCATTAGAATTAATCCGAGTATCGTCATCTTCTAACCCCCATTGCCTGATACATCCTAAGGACTGTGCTGCAAATGCCTCATTCAGTTCAATTATATCAATATCTTTCCATGATAATTGAGTTTTTGCAAGAAGTTTATTCACAGCATCAACAGGACCCAAGCCCATTATTCTAGGTTCTACGCCTACCACTGTTCCTGTTACTATTCTTGCTAATGGTGAAAGATGGTATTTTTTTATCGTATCTTCACCAGCGATTAAAAGTGCTGCGGCGCCATCATTGAGTCCCGATGAATTGCCCGCAGTTACTGTTCCATCTTTCCTGAAAGCTGGCTTTAGCTGAGACAAACTTTCTAATGCAGAAGCTGGTTTCATGAACTCATCTGTATCAAAGATAAGTGGGGAACCTTTCTTTTGAGGAATAGTAAGTGGAAATATCTCTTTTTTGAATCGCCCTAATTCTTTGGCTTTTGCGGCTTTTTGTTGGCTCCAAAGTGCAAATTTATCTTGATCTTCACGAGAGATATGAAGTAATTCAGCAACATTTTCGGCAGTTTCGCCCATACTATGAGTACCATACATTTCTTTCATTTTTGGGTGAATGAATCGCCATCCAAAAGAAGAATCATAGATTTGCTGTGTTCTGTCGCAGGGCTCGGTAGCTTTGCTAAGGACATAAGGTGCACGAGACATATTCTCTACTCCACCTGCTATCATAAGGTCTGCAC
>DAHXOV010000281.1 GCA_027364695.1 bacterium | reverse complement strand
ATGCAGCACCCATTGCTACTACCGTTTGCGGAAACACATCTGTTCAATTCAACATCAATGGGTCAAATATAGAAAATTCTGTATATCAATGGTATTTCAGTAATGGTTACACATCATCAGACAGCACCCCAGTAGTTACGTTCAACCAATCAGGGATATATAGTTATACTGTAAATATTCAAAACAATGGACAATGCTTATCTACATTTACTATGATTGCTGTCAATACGATTACTGTATATCCACTGCCTAATGCTAATTTTATTTTCAACCCTACACTGACTACTGTTTTTGATCCCGAAATTAATTTTGCAGATGCGAGTTATTCAGGAGTATATGAAAACATCACAGGATATATTACTCAATGGCAATGGTCATTAGGTGATGGAAACACTATCAATAATGCATTGAACTTTATTCACTCTTATGCAAATTATGGACAATATCCCGTAACTTTATCTGTAACGAATAACTATGGATGTACAAATAAAATTACCAAAATTGTTACTATTCTCCCTGAATTTCGTTTTTGGGTACCAAATGCTTTTACTCCCAATAATGATGAACTAAACGACCTCTTTCTTCCCATTGTACTTGGTGTAGAAAATTATATGTTAGAAATATACGATAGATGGGGAGAAGAAATTTTTTCTACATCCAATTATAAACAAGGATGGAATGGGTTTTACAACGGGCAAATATGTAAAGAAGATATATATATATGGAAAATAACATTTAAAAATATAGTTAGCAGAAAAAACGAAGAGCATGTTGGGCATGTAACTTTATTGAGGTGAAAATTCTATCTTAACCAAGATAACAATTTTTCATCATTTTCTGTTTTATTCATTTGTATCTTTTACTTCTGTCTCATTCGTGTTGGCTTTTCCATTTGGTTCTTCATTCACTTCTTCCTCATGTTCTACCACAGTAACGGCTGCTATTTCATCGTTTTCGTCTAAATTAATCAACCTTACGCCTTGTGTGTTTCTACCCATTACTCTTACATCTTTGACATTCAGGCGAATGGTAATTCCATTTTTAGTAATGATCATTAAGTCGTCGTTATCTGTAACTGTTTTGATGCCTACTAATAATCCTGTTTTTTCTGTAATGTTAATGGTTTTTACCCCTTTTCCTCCTCTGTTAGTAATTCTATACTCATCCACTTCTGAGCGTTTTCCATAACCTTTTTCACTCACCACCATAATATTTTTTCCACTGTCATTGATTACGACCATACCTATTACTTCATTTTCTGTATGTTTAAATGTATCATCTTCCAGATTAATACCTATTACTCCGCTGGCATTTCTTCCCATAGATCTTACTTTTTCTTCCTTAAATCTACATACTTTTCCAAATCTGGATGCCAGCATTATTTCATTTTTTCCATTGGTAAGTTCTGCGCCTATCAGTTGGTCGCCTTCTTTGACATTTACTGCAATAATACCCGATGTCCTTGGTCTTGAATATTCTTCCAATAATGTTTTCTTAATAATCCCCTTTTTAGTACATAATACGATATAATGGTTGTTTATGTAATACTCATCACTTAAATTATCTACATTGATAAACGCTCTGATTTTATCATCTTGTTCTATCGCAATAATATTTTGAACAGGTCTGCCTTTACTTTGTTTATTGCCTTCTGGAATATCAAATATTCTTAGCCAGTAACACTTACCTTTTTCTGTAAATAGAAGTAAATAATTATGATTGGTAGCAATAAAAATATGTTCTACAAAATCTTCGTCTCTTGTAATAACACCCTTGCTTCCTCTACCTCCTCTATTTTGTTTCCGATACTCATCTAATCCGGTTCTTTTAATATAGCCCAAATGAGAAATAGTAATCACTACTGCTTCATCAGGAATAATATCTTCCATTCTAATTTCATCTGCCTTTAATTCTAATTTTGTTTTTCTTGCGTCCCCGTATTTTTCTTTGATTTCTTTAAGTTCTTCTGTCAATATCTGCTTTTGTAAATTTTTATCTGCCAAGATATTTTTATAGTATTCTATTTTTTTCATCAGTTCATCGTATTCTGCTTTTAATTTACCTCTTTCAAGCCCTGTCAGTGTTCTCAAGCGCATATCTAATATAGCCTTTGCCTGTGCTTCTGTAAGATGAAACTGGCTTATCAATAATTCTTTAGCTGTATCAGGCGTTTCACTTTCTCTAATGATTTTTATTACTTCGTCCAAATGATCAATAGCAATCAATAAGCCCTGTAATATGTGTGCTCTTTTTTCTGCCTGTTCTAATTCATATTGTGTTCTTCTTACAATGACTTCTATTCTGTGCAAAACAAAATACTTGATAAGTTCTTTTAGGTTCAATAATTTAGGGCGACCATTAACCAAAACAACATTGTTGATATTAAAATAAGATTGCAATGCTGTGTATTTATACAAGTTATTCGATACTACCTGAGGTATGGCGTCTTTTCTTAACTCATAGACTATTCTGATACCCTCTCTATTGCTCTCGTCTCTTATTTCGCTTATGCCTTCTATTTTCTTATCTTCTACTAATTTCCATTGTGTTTCTATCATTTCTGCTTTGTTGATCTGATAAGGTACTTCTGTAACCACTATTCTATATCTGTCTTTTACTTCTTCAATCTCTGTTTTAGCTCTTATTACCACTCTGCCCCTTCCTGTAAGATATGCTTCCTTAATCCCTTCATATCCATAAATAATCCCACCTGTCGGAAAATCAGGACATTGAATAAACTTCATCAGTTCTTCTATTGCAACATCTTCATTTTGAACATAAGCCACAATAGCATCTATACATTCCAAA
>DAHXOV010000277.1 GCA_027364695.1 bacterium | reverse complement strand
TCCATGAAATATACTTTTCTGTTGTTGAAAAATTTTCCTGTTTGAATATCAAACTTCAAATCACCAAAATAGTTGAGTTCTATTCTTCCATTGATTTTTAATTTTATTAAATCAAAGTCGGGCATATTGGAATAAAAGGGTATGGATTTGCTATACTCTGCTGAAAATGTAGGGTATTTATTTTTCCAAACATATTTTTTATTGGGATAGGTGGTGTATCTTTGTTGGATATTGTATTTGAATTGCAGGTTAAGAATAAATGCTGTATGTGTTTGGAATGTAGTGCTATCACTGATAGGATAAAGGGGATTATTGGAGGTGAAATAATTTTTGCGTTGAAATACTTTGAGCGTATAAGTATTTTTCAGAGGACTTCTTTCCTGAACGCTTGCTGAACTGCTAAAATACAATCCATTGAGTATCTCTTGTTGATAAGCAATGTCTATAGATTTTTTAAGATAAAGTTTAAGGTAATTGCGATCATCTAATAGAGTATAAGCAGTATTGACAAGTTCAGGAATGGTATATTCATGATTAAAGGGTTCTACAAAATATTGAGCATTGACATTATATTTTCTGAAATTAAAAGGGTTGTCTGCATAAGAGAAACCAGTTTTAATGCCAAATAATTGATTAGCAATGCCATATCTGAAATTATTCTTCCATTCTATTTTTTCAGTTTGGTCTTTATTTTCTTTTGTTATCGTAGTGTTGAGAGATAGATTAATTCCTTCTATTGTATTATATTGAATACCTGCATTAGATAAGCCATCTATGTTGAAATGAAAACTATTTTTGGTTTTTTGGTAGCGATATCCTGTCAATAAGTTTAAGAAACGAAAGCGGTTGTTTCTTTTATCTATTGAGTCCTGATAGTGGGGCGAAGATTTTATTTTTTCAATACTATCTTTTTTGATATAATCTTTTTTTTCTTCTTCAGATAAAGGGATAGGTCGTGTATTATTCCAAAAAGAAGAGTCGTTTTTTATGGCATCTTTTTCAAATTTTACGATTTCATTATTGAATAAGTTTTTAGAAAAGATGTCTTTGAAAAATAAGTAATCAGAGACAGATGCAATAAAATATCCATTGCCTTTTATTCCCATAAAATTGAAATTGAAAAGATATTGGATGGACATAGGGTAGTAGAGGGAGTCATTTATTTTTCTGTTGATTTGTTTGAGCCAAAGCGTGTCTATAAAATTAAGTTTTGCTTCTTTTGTAATATAAAGGTCAAAGCTATGAATACGCCATGTGTTTTCTTCAATATAAATAAACCCTCTGAAACAGGGCTCTGTAGATGATTTTGGGATAACTTCTATTTTGTTGATTTGTTTTCCATCTTCATAGAAAGTGCCGTACATTTTGTATTTGTAAAATAACAGAGCATTTTCAGCAATGGGTGAAATAAAGGGTTTGTTGGTGATGAAGTAAAAATCCAGATTATTTTCATAAATATTTTTTTGCATAGGGATGTACCTGTTGAATGAGAACCCTTTGCTATTGCCACTTACACGGCTGGCTTGAATGACTTCTTTTTGAATGTTAGGTGGGTTGAAGTAGAAGGTGCTTTTTGTTTCAGATAAATAAAAAATACTTTTTTCATTTTCATTTACTTCTACTTTCATTCCCATGATTTTTTCTGGCACATCAGATAATTTCTGCATACCTTTAATGTATATATTACATTGGTAACTTGCGCTGTTCAGTTCCTTGTCGTGTTTTTTTCTTGTTTTTATGGCATTTCTGATGACTTGATAGGCGGGGTCTTCGCTGGCATTGATGCTGATTTCTTTTAATGTTATTTCTTCGGCATGCATGGTTATTTTAATGGATTTATTTTGATTGA
>DAHXOV010000223.1 GCA_027364695.1 bacterium | reverse complement strand
CTTACAAGCATAGCAATGAAGCCCCAGAATGGCAGGGAGAGTTTATCGGTGTCTAAAAAGTTATTGAATATGCCATGTATGAAATAGGTAACCAGTCCGAGAAATATGCCACAAGAAAGAATTTTTATGTCTTTATCTTTTATTGAGTAACAAAGTTGATACCCGAGTGAGAATACGGAAAGCATAAGAGATAAGACGATGATAAGACCTGGTATTCCTTCTTCAGATAAGGGATTAAGGTATTCGGAATGCGCATTACCACCAGTTCCAAAGTTGGTGCTAATGATGGTTTTTTCTTTACTTAATTGATAGGGAGCATAAAAGAATTGATAGGTGCCAGGTCCAAATCCTAGTATGGGTTTATCTTTGAACATTCGTATGGCACAGTTCCATCTATTGATTCTTTCGAGGTTAGAAGCGTCATTTTGAACGTTGTAAGTGGATATAATATTTTCGTAGAAATTACCTTCTGAGTCGGTTTTATTTTTTCCAATGAGGATAAGTAATTCTTCACTGAAACTAAACAAAACGATAATCAATGAAATAAAAGTGATCAGCAGGTTACGGAATTTTATTTTGAGTAAAATGGTAATGAGGGTGGGAATAGCAGCTATCACGCTTATCCATGCAGCACGTGCAAAGGAGAAAATGAGGGCAATGGTGAGCAGTATGCTTATGATAATAGCAATTGTTTTGTAGATAATTTTTTTTTCGATGATAGATAATGTTATGGTGACGGGCAGAAATAAGGCTAAGGCTGCACCATAAGCGGTATGGTCGTTGTAAAACGGAGTAACAATCCAATCGGCTATTTTATGATGGAAGTTGTATTCTGAGTGTTTGATAAGAGTAATGATGGCAACAGCGCTCAGCCCAGTGATATACATCCAGATAAATTTTTTTATTTTACTGATATCTTGGAATAAATATGTCATTAAAAAGTAACTACTGGTAACAAACCATAAACGGGCAGCAAAGTATTTTAGGGATACTATGATGTCTTGGCTTGTGAGTGAAGTAATCAGCATCCATAGTAGTTGAATAAAAATGATTTGTGTGATGGGGTGCTGAAATATTTTTGCAGGAGTTATATTTTTTAGCCATTGATTGACAAAATAAATGCCAGAGAAGATAATCATGAGTGGTTCTGTAGGAATACTTAAATCAATGGTTTGGGTGATTCCTAATTCTCTTAAACTAATGGCGAATGGGGTAACAAAAACCATAAAAAATATGATCCACTCGGTGAAGTAAAACACAGCAAGTAAACTTAAAATAATAAGAGGAATAAGGTTGAAAGGGATGAACCAGTCGTATTTATTTAACAATACGAATGCTTCTAAAATAAGAAAAAGGGCAATGATAATAAACAAGCGTATGTCTCTTCGTATAGACACGGGTTATTTTTTTATTTTATGAGCAGATAATAAATAAATAAAAAATATGGAAATGACAGCTAATTCAGACAAAGTTACAATCAACCATCTTACAGGAAAGTATTTCTTGTCGGGTACATAAGGAGGGGAGATGACCTGAGTAAAATTTAAATCACCCTTCATATCAACTTCCAGGCGGTTTTTTTCTATTATTAAATTATTCAGGGATTTTAATTGCACGCGTACTTCTTCTTTTAAAACATGAAGGTGTTCTTTTTCATTTTTAATCGCCTCTGCAATTTTTTGGGTTTCGGGATTAAGTTTACCATTGCTTAATTTTTTACTTAGATAGCGAGATTGATATTTAGCATCAAGGATATTAAATTCGTTTTTAACAGAAACAATCAAATTATTTATACTGTCTATTCTAGATTGGATAAGGTAGATTTCTTTTTGGTAGTTGCGATATTCTTCTGTAATGATTTTTTTCTTTAATGAGAGGATGACTGAGTCGGCAGTTTGAATAATACATTCAGCAATGCTTTTGGTCATTTCTGGTTTTTTGTCTCTGACTTCTAATTCAATAGATTCGTAAAGTGTTGGTGAAATGGATATATTTTCTCGATAGAGATAATTGAGCAAACTCTTGTAGTCAGGTTTAGTAGTGTCTATTCTGTAATGATGAAGGAGGTTCATTTTTTTAATAACAGCATCTCTTACGGCAACGCTGTTGAGGTATTGTAATAACTGTTCTGTTTGTGATTCTTCTGAATATGGAGAAAGGTGTATGGGATAAACTACGGCAATTGTTTTGTATTTAGAAGGTATGAGATAGGATATAATGGTAGAAACAATCGCAGTAGTTGTGATCAAAATAAAAAGGATTTTTCTTTTTTCAAGGAGGAATTTAATCAATGAAGTAAATTCTAATGATGTACTATTCATATTGAATGTGTTTATGTTTAATGATTAAAAAAGAAAATAGAATTATTTCAGATGCAAGGAAGCATATTAGAATAACCAACCACCTTACAGGTCTTGATTTTTTTGTATTGGGGATAGCTTTTTGAATCACATATTTTAATGGTAAAACGTTGTTTGCATCAACCATCATTTGGTCGTATTTGTATTTAATGACAGTAAATTTGGCTCTGTATTTTCTCAGATTTTCACTCCATGTATTGTATGCGCCGCCATACTTTTGGAGATTTTCAAGAAGTTTTTCTAAACTTTTTTGTTCTATTCTGTCGTTTTTGGCAATGGCTTTGGCGTATTGTTTTGCAAAAGCTTTGACTTGTTCTTTGTAATCGTATATTCCTAATTTTCTTAATACATTTAAACTGTCTTCCATTTCATTGATTCGTTGAATGGTATTTTCATATTCTTGTCCTACAATGTTTAATGCAGTTTTTATTCTTTGGGCACTCATATTTTTTTGAATGCTATCAATTAATTCTACAATTGTATTGGCTAGTATTGCGGCGGTGTCAGGGCTTCTGTCGAAGGTTTTTATTCGGATAGAACCATAATTGGTTCTGTAGATATTTACATAATGCTCCCATTTTGATTTCAAATAGTAAAATGTGTATGTTTTATTTTCTATTTTCCATCTTTTCCATAGGTTCATCTGGTTGGCCAGCATTATTTTTAGATCGTCTGAGTAGATCATTTGGAGTAATTTTTCCAGATCATCGTCATCACCTATTTCTAAGTAATCTTCCTGGTTGCCTACATTAGGTTCTATGAGCGTTTTTGATACAGAAAAGTGGCGGGCGGGAAAGACAATGGTTTCAGACTGGTATTCTACGGGTAACAGAAAAGAAATGATAAGTCCTGTTAAAATGGCGATTATTCCAACAATAATAATCCATCTGAGGTGGGACTTGATAAGTTGTATGAAAAAATGAGCGGCTAAAAAAGCATTCATGGTTTAATTTTTAATAATTTCAAAGCAGCGTGCAAAGGTATCATTTTACTTAAAAAAGCCCACAATATACTGAATGAGATCATTACAGAAAAATTTAAAATCCATTGTTTAGATAAATAGACAGATAATAGGTTAATGATAATAAGACCAATGAGAAAGATAAGCAGAGAACGGAATAGCTGCCAATTTATTTTAAATTGGAAAATTCTTTTTGCCATCCACACTTGTATGAGTGCTGTGAAAAATTGAGTAAAAACGCTTGCCCAAGCGCTGCCGTAGGCTTTGTATTTAGGAATAAGTAATAAGTTTAATAGGATATTGATGAAAATACCTGATATTGCCATGGTATTGAGTTGTTTGAGATTACCATTGGCAGTTAAGAGAGTGCCAAAAATATAGGTGGTAGAAATGGCTGTAAAGCAAAACATTAGAATACTAAATACATCGGCTGCATCGGTGGTACCTTTGTTAATTAAGGCAACTAATTCTTTATTATAGAAAAAACAAGATACAGAAGCAATGAGTGCGGGAATGATGAGTAATGAAAATGCCAATTTAGTAATATTTTCTATACCTTGTTTTTCTTCAATAAGACGGGCAAAAACAGGGAGCAATTGCACAGAGAACAAATAAGCAATCATATTGGCAGCGTCTAAAAAGCGAAACGCTTTTGCATAAATTCCTGCTTGAATAGCGCCCTCGGGGTAGGGGAGGAGTCGCTCTAACATCACTGCATCCAGACGATTGTAAAAAACCATCAGTAGAATTAAAATAGCATAGGGCGTACTTTTTTTTAGGATAAGTAAGTTGAATTTCCAATTCCATGAAAAACTAAAATGCTCTGTTTGTCTGAGTACTGCAAAGAAAGCAAAGACAGCAGTAATCGCATAAGCAATGACCTGTGCATAAACAAAACTCATAATATTTAATTCAATGGGCAACCATTGTAAAAATAAAATACCTATGATTCCTATCATCATCAGTCTGTCTAGCACGGATATAATGCTGTCTGTTTTGAATAGATGAAGCCCGAGTAAGTTGCTTCTTATATATAAGACCATGCTGATAAAAAATTGATTAATAGTTAAAATAAATAGCAATTTCAGATAACGCATATTAAAGCCAATCATCCATCCAACGAACATAGTAACAAAGACATACAGTCCTGCCATAGATAATTTTAATGTAATTAAATTTGAAAAATGCTTACTCAGTAAATGTGAGTTTTGAGCGATATTACGGTTATTAAAATTAACTAAACCAAAATCTAGGAAAATGCCAAAGAGAAAAGAGAAGTTGAAAAGTGTAAAGTACTCGCCGTAATATTGATTCCCTACTTTGTATTGAACATAAGGTTCAATAATGAGTATCCAAAAGGGTTTAATAAGCAAGTTTAAAAACAAAAGAAAAAATAAATTTTTTATAAAACTTTTTTGTTGCATTCTTATTTTACAAAGGGGACAAATTTGGTAAAAAATTATCACATGAGCGAATACGGCTGCAAAAAGATGTAAAGTTAGAGGAGAGATAAAAAAACAGAGGGTATTATATGAACAAGTGCCAATTTTCTCTTTCAGAACTTAAACATCAAAAGCCCCTGCATGAGGAGGCTTTTATTATCATTCAAAATAAATTGGGAGTGTATCTTAATGAATACAACTACAAAAAGAGGAAAGAACAATTAATTATTACTATCCGGATAACGATAATAGATTTTATTTTCTAAAAACTCTTCAACGGCAATGGTAGATGGTTTGGGTAGTTTTTCAAAGAAAACAGAGACATTGGCTTGTTCCGGATTTTCTATAATTTCCTCGAGCGTATCATTAGAGTCTCTGTATTCTTCTAACTTTTCTTTAATAATTTCCTTGAATTCAGAATTAATTTGATTGGCTCTTTTGCTAATAATAGCAAGGGCTTCGTAAATGTTTCCTGTTTGCGCATCAAAGTGTCTTACATCTCTGGATATAATAGATGGATTTCCTTTGATTTTGTTGATGTCTATAGCCATAGTGGTGGGATTTAATTATTTTTTATAGTAAATGTAATTCTTTTTTCGCTTTTATATAGTAGGCTTCTGCATCTTTTAAAAAGATACTTTGAGGGTGCAAATCTACAAATTTTAAATAATACTCTATTACTTTTTCTAATCTTTCTTTTTTCTTTTTAGGAATACTATTGATTCCTAATAAATAATAGGCTTCTATCACCCAAAACCCTACTTCTTTATTGTATTCTGAATCGGGGTAGTCTTTTTGAAAATTATTTCCTGCATTTATAGTGGCTTTGTGGTCATCCATCATACGGTATTGTTTAAGTATTTCATACTCTTTTTTTTCTAACTTGTGGTGAAGAAGATTAACGATGGTATTGGCACTATCTAAAAGTTTACTTTCGGGAAAGTTATCAATAAAACTTTGCATTTCTTTGATCGCATTGATGGTAGTGGTTTGATCCAATGAATATTTGGGAGAATTTAAGTAATAACAATAGCCATTCATAAAAAAACATTCTTCACTCCTTTCACTGTTTGGAAATTGGCGAACAAAGTTTTTAAAGTGAAATTGAGCCAGTGCATAATCACCCGTATAAAAATGCGTCCATGTGTATTTGTAGTAAATTTCTTCTGATTTTTCTGTCCCCTTAAAAATGGGTATCAGTTCTTCATACAATTGCTGTGCCCTGATATAATTTTTCTTTTCGTAATAATGATTGGCTTTTTCTAATTTTAATTCATAGTTGGCACTCTTCAATAATTTATTGTAATTGCTACATGCGCCGATAAGCAAGGTCATCAAGAGTATGAATGATTTTTTTTGTCTCATAATAGGATAAGGGTTTTAAGCCAAAGTCATTCCTGATTTTTGAACCCTTTTTCTCTCATTTTCATCAAGAATAATTTTTCTCATGCGAATGGACAGTGGTGTAACTTCCACATATTCATCTGCTTGTATATATTCTAATGCTTCTTCAAGAGAGAATTTAATTTTTGGGGCGATTTTCATTTTTTCATCTGATCCGGATGCCCGCATATTGCTTAATTTTTTCTCCGTACAAAGATTCACTACCAAATCATCTGAACGATTATTTTCTCCTACAATCATCCCTGTATAAATATCTTCTCCGGGGTTTACAAAAAATTTTCCCCTGTCTTGTAATTTATCAATACTATATGCTATGGCTTTGCCAGTTTCTTTGCTTACCAGTACGCCATTGATGCGCATGGGTATTTCTCCAGCCCATTCCTTAAAATCAATGAACCTGTGTGCCATAACGGCTTCACCTGCTGTAGCTGTTAAAACCTCATTTCTTAATCCAATCAAGCCACGAGAGGGTATTTCAAACGCTAAAACAGTGCGGGTTTCTTTTACATGCATGTGAAGCAGAAGCCCCTTTCTCTGCGTTACTAAATCAATCACCTTACCTGATAAATCGGATGGGACATCTACGGTTAATGTTTCAAAAGGTTCTTTTTTGATACCATTCTCTTCTTTAATAATTACTTTTGGCTGCCCTACTTGCAACTCATACCCTTCTCTTCTCATTGTTTCAATAAGAATGGATAAATGTAATATACCTCTTCCATATACTAAATAGGCGTCGGGCGAAGATGTTTCTTCTAATCTCAAGGCTAAATTTTTTTCTAATTCTTTATATAATCTGTCTCTTAAATGGCGCGAAGTTACAAACTTACCTTCTTTACCAAAAAAAGGCGAATTATTGATCGTAAAAAACATACTCATAGTCGGTTCATCTATGTGGATAGGCGGTAATACCTCAGGATTTTCAAAGTCAGCAACTGTATCACCTATCTCGAAATTTTCTATTCCTGTGAAGGCACAAATATCTCCTGCGGACACTTCCTGTACTTTCATTTTTCCTAATTTATCAAATACAAAAAGTTCCTTTATTCTTGATTTTTGTATGTTGCCATTTCTTTTGATAACGCTGATAGGCATATTTTCTTTAATTATTCCTCTGAATACCCGTCCAATCGCAATTCTCCCAATATATGAAGAATAGTCCAATGAAGATATTTGAATTTGCAAATTTCCTTCACGGATTTTTGGGGCAGGAATTTTTTCTATGATTTGATCTAATAAATAATGAATGTCCTGTGTAGCTTTATTATAATCAGCAGACATCCATCCTTGTTTGGCAGAGCCATATACTACGGGAAAATCCAACTGCTCTTCTGATGCCTCTAAACTGAAAAATAACTCATATACTGCTTCCAAAGCCAGTTCAGGTGTGCAGTTGGGCTTATCTACTTTGTTGATAACTACAATGGCTTGTTTTCCTGCCTGTATGGCTTTTTGGGTTACAAATCTTGTCTGTGGCATGGGGCCTTCAAAAGCATCTACTAATAGCAATACACCGTCTGCCATGTTCATAATTCTCTCTACTTCTCCTCCAAAATCGGCATGCCCAGGTGTGTCTATGATATTGATTTTGTAACCCTGGTATTGTACAGAGACATTTTTTGATAGGATTGTAATTCCTCTTTCTCTTTCAAGTTCATTGTTGTCTAAAATAAGTTCGCCTGGTGTTTCGTGTGCTCTAAAAACTTCGCAGGTCTTTAAAATTTTATCTACTAATGTGGTTTTCCCGTGATCTACATGGGCAATGATAGCAATGTTTCTGATTTTTGAGTGTTCCATAATTTTTAAAGGGACGCAAAAGTAGGAATTTATTTGATATGAAAAGCGAATATTTAGGAAAAATTTGAGAATAACAGAATTCAAAGTAAAACAACTTGATTTTAATACGGATAAGAATACAATAACAAAAACCAATTGGTTGATGTTTCTTATGACGCTGGCAAAAAGGCATTGAGAGGAAAATTGAAAAGGACTTTTATTTCATTGAGAGCGCCTTCTTAAATTTTATTCAGCCCATTTCACAATAAAGTAAATATATTTTCGTTGATTGGTTTGAAAATAATTTTTAATGAGTTATTCTATGCATTTGTTTGTATTATTGCCCGAAATTTTATCCTCAATGAGAAATATTAGCTGGCTTATTTTAGTTTTAATATTGCCTTATTTTTCTTCAGCACAAACTTCTTCTAGTAAAACACTTACTACTCAACAATTACTTGGGGCTCTTAACCCTATTACCACAGCAGTCCCCTTTTTAATTATAGGTCCTGACTCTAAGCAAGGTGGGATGGGCGAAGCAGGGGTGGCTACAGATC
>DAHXOV010000178.1 GCA_027364695.1 bacterium | reverse complement strand
AAAGAAGGAGATGAGCTTATATCTGGTTCTACTATTCTGAAAGGCAATGCAGAAGCTTATGTTGTTAGGAGAAGAACAGAAACTATTTTATCACAAATTATAGAAACAGTAAAAAAGGCACAAAGAGATAAAACGGAAATTCAAAAATTAGGAGATAAAATATCGGCTGTCTTTGTTCCTCTTGTAATACTTATATCAATTCTTACATTTACAATAAATTATTATTTACTTCAAGATACTTCAGAGAGTATATTAAGAGCCATTGCTGTACTGGTTATTTCATGCCCCTGCGCTATGGGTCTGGCAGCGCCTACTGCTATAGCCGTAGCACTGGGTATTGCTGCAAAAAACAAAATTTTATTCAAAGCATCTTCTGCTTTTGAATTGTTAGATAAAAGTCAAATTTTTGTATTTGATAAAACAGGCACGCTTACAACAGGACACTTGCTTGTGGAAAAAATGGATCTCTTTTCAAAAAATTATACAGAAGAAAAAATACTTTCTTTAATGTACTCCGCTGAGAACAAATCATTACACCCTGTGGCAAAATCTCTGACAAAGTTTTGTGTAGAAAGAAAAATAAGAGGTACTTTAATTACTGGATTTCAGGAAGAAAAAGGGATGGGAGTATCATTTAAAGAACATAATAATGCTCAAAGTACATTTAAAATTGGTTCTTACAGAATCTTAAACAATGCCGAAAGATTGAAAGAGCAATACGATGTATTTATGATGGCCAACGATGAACTTATAGCTGCTTTTACTCTGAAAGATGAATTGCAACCACAGGCAAAAAAAATAATAACATTTTTGCAGAGAAAGGGCAAACAAGTGTATATGCTCAGTGGTGATAAAAAAGATAAGTGCTTTAAAATATCAGAAGAATTAGGTATCCAAAAAGAAAATGTGTTTTATGAAAAACTGCCTGATGAAAAATATCAAATGATTGACTCCTTAAAAAATAAAGCAGTGCTGTGCATGGTAGGAGATGGCATAAACGATGCCCCAGCTATGGCAAAGGCAGATGTCTCTGTATCTTTTAATCATTCGTCTTCTATAGCTATAGATAGCGCAAGCATCATTATTTCACATCAGGATAGCTTTGAAAAATTTAAAACGACTTTGCAAATCAGCAAAACAACAATATCTAAAATCAAACAAAATTATTTTTGGGCATTTTTTTACAATGTGATTGCCATACCCATAGCGGCAATTGGATGGCTGGTACCAATGATAGGCGTACTCGCTATGACCTTTTCCGATATAATAGTAATAGGAAATTCGTTAAGTATTTATAGAAAAAAGTTTTAATGAATCGTTTTTTAAAAGAAATATACTAAATAGAGAATTAACATGCTTTTAAATAATACATCACACATTCTTAATCTACTTTATCAATTTATTTTCACTACTTTTGCAGAAAATTTATAAAAGATGAAAAAATTTTTACTGGTATGCGGTATTATCACTTTAAATTTTCCATTGTATTTTGCTCAAACTGACTCTATTCCATCGGATACAACAAAAAAAATAAGTGATGAAAAAGAATTTCAAGTGCCGGTATATGCCGTTACCTCAGATGAAAGTGATGCAGAAAGCAATAGTCAGGATGTTGCTTCTCTGTTACAAGCATCAAGAGATATTTATTTGAGCTATGGCTCTTTTCACTTGGCATCTGTGAATTTTAGATTAAGAGGCTTGCCCTCCGACCAAAATTTAGTAATGATAAATGGAATCAATATGGTAAATTCTGAATTGGGTTATGCCAGTTGGAGTAATTGGGGTGGGCTCAATGATGTGATGAGATTTCCCGAAATAAGAATAGGTGTAACCCCATCTCGTTATGTATTCAGCCCATCAGGAGGGTATGTATACATTGACAGTCGCGCTTCTTTATTTAAAAAAGGTACGCGACTTTCTTATGTCAATTCTAATAGAATATTTCAGCATAGAATAATGCTCACGCACTCTACGGGCATGATGCAGAATGGCTGGGCTATCACGGTATCTGCCTCAGCACGACTTTCTGATACCAGCTATTATCCCGGTACTTATTTCAATTCACAAAGCTATTATCTTGGAATAGAAAAAAGAATCAATGATCAACACTCTATTGCACTTACTGCTTTTTATGCAGATATTGAAAGAGCAAGAAAAGGTATGGCTGTAAAAGAAGCATATCTATTGGGAGGAGATAATTATTACAATCCATACTGGGGTTATCAACAAGGTAAAAAAAGAAACGGATATATAACACGTAACGCTTATCCTACAGCTATACTTACCCATATATTTAATATCAGCGAAAAAACAAAGTGGACCACCTCTGCCTCTTTCTCTTATGGAAAAAATAAATCTACCAGTATTACATGGTATGATGCTGCTAATCCCAATCCTACTTACTACAAATATTTACCAAGTTATTATGCTAATACCAACCCTACTTATGCACAGACACTTACTCAACTATGGCAAACAGATATAAATACACAGCAAATAAACTGGGACAGATTTTATCAGGGAAATTATGGGAACTTGTTTACTGTAAATAATGCAGATGGTATAGCAGGCAATAATGTAGAGGGTAAGAGATCTAAATATATTGTTCAATCTCAACACAGCGATTCAAGAGTGTTTAACTTATCTTCATTTATCAATTCAAGAGTCAATAAAATATTTTTAAGCGGAGGTATTAGTGCTAATTATAGTATTATAAACCATTATAAAACCGTTGATGATTTACTAGGAGGAGATTTTTGGCTTGATTATGATATATTTGCTCGTGGGCTTACTACCGATGAAACCTATTACCAAAACAATATAGAACAGCCTAATAAACTTATTAGAAAAGGTGATATATTTGGATATAACTATAACATCATTACTCAAAAGTATGAGGGATGGGGACAAGCAGAATACAATACAAATAAATTTGACTTTTATGCTAGCTGGTCTTTAAGTTATTCTTCTATAGTAAGAGATGGGTTAATGAAAAACGGTAAATTCCCCAATAATTCAAAAGGAAAATCTGCTGTCCAATCATTTTTTAATTACGGAGTAAAAGGAGGTGTTACATACAAAATAAGCGGAAAAAATTATGTAACAATCAATACCATGTATAATACTAAACCAGCTGATTTTCAAAATGTTTTTGTATCTCCACAGACACGAAACGATTACATCAACCCTATACAAAGCGAGGCAAGTTTCGGCTCTGACTTAAACTATTATACCAACTTTGGTTTCCTCAAAGCCCGACTTACTTACTATTTTTACCAATTCAAAAATTCTACTTACCTCAGAACTTATTTCCATGATGTGTACAACACAATGGTTAATTATATTATGACAGGCGTCAATACACAACATCAAGGAGTTGAGTTGGGTTTGGAAGCAAAGTTTTTAAGGGGATTTACAGCCACTGCTGTTTTTGGTTATGGTGAATATATATACACCAACAGACCAATGGCACAAGCATGGAGAAATAATTCAGGAGAACAATTATTTTCAGATAGAAATGTATATCTTAAAAACTATAAGATAGGCGGAACCCCTCAAACCATTGGAGGATTAGGACTTAAATACAATAGTACAAAATACTGGTACGCAGGTATTTATTTTAATTACTTTGCTAACATGTATATTGAACCTAACCCTGACCGACGTACAGAAGCATCTATAGGCAAATACATCCCCTCTGACCCTCAATGGGCACAGCTACTAGACCAAGAAAAATTACCCGCCAAATATACCATAGATGCTAATATAGGTAAATCGTTTAGAATTAAAGGAAAATATCTTGGTATCAATGCCTCTGTATCTAATTTACTCAATGACAAAACAATTATTAGTAATGGCATAGAACAATTGAGATACGATGCCAATGACCCAACGAAATTCCCAAATAAATACAACTATGCTATGGGTTTCACTTATTTCCTGATGATGAATTTTAGTTTTTAATCCATGAAACATCTGTTATTTTATACTTGCTCTATACTTGCTTTACATCTTTCTTTATATTCACAAAAGCTTGAAAAAGGAATAAATTATCATATTGCAGTGGTGGCATTTTGGAACTTAGAGAACTTATACGACACAATTAATGATCCATACAAAATTGATGAAGAATTTTTACCAAATGGACTCAACCTATGGAATACCTCACGTTACTTGAAAAAATTAGACCATCTTGCCGAAGTTATCAAACAATTAGGAGAAGAATATACAGCCGATGGACCTGCGGTAATTGGTATGTGTGAAGTAGAAAATATCAATGTGCTCAAAGACCTGGCAAAACAAGAAAAAATAGCTAAAAAAAACTACCAACCCATCCTCATAGAAGGACCTGATGCCCGTGGAGTAGATCCTGCATTGATGTACAATCCAAACTACTTTCAACCCATTAAATATGTCTCTTATCCGGTTTTATTAGTTACTGAACCAGAGCATAAAACAAGAAATATATTGGTAGTATATGGAAAGTTACTAGGCGAGCCCTTTACTTTTTTAATCAATCACTGGCCATCAAGGAGAGGCGGAGAAGAAAAGAGCCGTCCTAACAGAATAGCTGCTGCCAAAATAGCAAGACATATTGCAGATAGCATCACAAAAAAAGACCCTAATATAAAAATTATGATAATGGGTGATTTTAACGATGATCCTATCAATGAAAGCATTAAAAAACACATCCATACCTACAACGATATTAAAAGAACAAAAGAAGACGAGTTTTTTAATCCAATGGAAAACTTACATAAAAAAGGATTTGGAACACTGGCATATCAAGACCAATGGAACCTTTTTGATCAAATCTTACTCAACCAACCTTTGTTACCAAAAAATTATTCTACATTAGAATACCTTAATGTCAAAATTTTTAATAAACCATTTGTTAGAAATGATTTTGGAAACTTCAAAGGATATCCTTTTAGAACCATTGTAGGAGGAAATTATCAAGGCGGCTACAGCGACCATTTCTCTGTATATATCGTATTAGCAAAACAGGTAAAAAAATAGTTATTCTTAATTACTCATCGTGAAGTTGATTGTATCCCGTCATAAATTTTGAATGAATAAACCTTTACGTTTAAACATTCCATTTTTTTAATATCTATTGCCCTATAAATTTTATCTATATTTGCATCCATAATTTTAAAATAAAAAATCATGAAAAAGTTATTAATGATTGTAACTATCAGCGGGTTCATTGCAGGTACCGATGCAATGGCATTTAATACCAAATGTGGTGATGACAAAAACAAAAAATCTAACAAAGAATGTTCTAAAAAAGGCGATAAAAAAGCTACAGCGAACTGTTGTAAGAAAAATACAGACACAAAAGAAACAGATAATGCCAGTGGAGAAGAAAAGTCATACTACAAAAAAGAAGCAAAAAAAGAAACCGCTCATCCAACGAACCATTCATCCAAGTAAACATTTCATTGTTTAATTCTTAATCACTGAAAAGAGCCTTCAAAGGGCTCTTGCTTTTGCCGCTGCTTACTGTCGCATTTTGCTTTGCAAAATGCGACAGTAAAAATTTAGTTTGTATTGATGATTACAGAACTCATCAGAGCAACCCCGGACTTTTACGATCAGATACAATGCTAAAAGCTATCGGAAAAAGCATTAACATTCGCGTTTCCAGTTTCTCTGCTTCAAAAATCCCAATTATTATTATCAGCAATACTCCTATTACCATGAGTTATTATGAAAAAGTAGATCACTTAAAGAGAAATGGAATTATACAAGGATTTTTATCAATCAATCCGAAACCATTAGATAATAACGCAAAAAATCTCTTCAAAAAGTAATCTATGAAAAACAGTAAAGACATCAATAAAATTATTTGCGCCGATACATTAAAGTTGCTTCCTCAAATTGAGGGAAACTCTATTGATGTTGTGATAACTGACCCGCCATACTTCTTGGATAAATTAGACAATAACTGGAATCATGAAGAAGTCTCCAATCAAAATAATCAATACATCATAAAATCTTTACCCGCTGGAATGAAGTTTGACAGAGAACAGGGCAAAAGATTTTATACTTGGTACTTGGATATTTCAAAAGAGATTTTCAGAATTTTGAAGCCCGGTGGATTTTTCTTTTCTTTTTCCAGCCCTCGGTTATATCACCGAATGGCTTCTGCGATTGATGATGCCGGTTTTGAAATCAGAGATGCTTTTATGTGGCTCTATACCCAAAATCAAGCCAAGGCAATGGGCATTGACCACTTCATTAAAAAAATGGATATAGACGAAAAAGTAAAAGAAAAAATACGTAAAAAATTAAACGGATGGAAAACTCCACAAATAAAATCTTGTTTTGAGCCAATCGCAATGGCTCAAAAACCAGCCGATCATACATATTTAAATAATATGCTCAAATATGGAGTGGGTTTATTCAATACGAATGTGCGGATCGGCGACAATATGTATCCGGCAAATGTTTTTACTATAGAGAGCATAAACGAATTGATAGACAAAGCATTTCTACTGCCTAAACCAACGAAAAAAGAAAAAGGAGAATATAACGACCATAAAACTGTTAAGCCGTTGGCGATTTGCGAGTATCTGATTAAACTTTCTGCTTTTGCGAAAAACGCAGTTATACTTGACCCATTTATTGGAAGCGGAACAACTGCTGTAGCAGCAAAAAAACTTGGGAAAAATTACATAGGAATTGATACGAATGATAAATATGTAAAAATTGCTAAAAAAAGATTAAAGAAATTGGATGACAAACCCGACTTATTCAGGAAACTGAAAATAAAAGCGCCCAAAAGAAACTTCAATTCATATAAATTTAGCTGTAAAAAATTCATCATTCCTTTTTCACAACCTAGTACTTAAAAACCAGGTTTATTCCACATACAATACCATTCCTTTTAAGTACTCTCCCTCAGCAAAGTTGGGGATAATAGGATGGTCGGGCGGCAAGTGCAAATATTGCAATATCTTTATTTCTCTGTTACATTCAAAACAGGCAGCAGCAATGGTGTTATAGAATAGATATTTATCAAGAACCCCTGAACAGGAAAAGGTAAAAAGATATCCACCATGTTTTATTTTTTTAAGAGCTAATGCATTTAACCTTTTATATGCTTGAATAGCATTGTGTTTTTGATGCATACTTTTTGCAAAGGCAGGAGGGTCTAATACAATAATATCGTAATAATGTTCAGGTATATTTCTCAGAAATTCAAATGCATCAGCGACATAAGATTGATGGCTGTTTGTAAAACGATTGAGTTGCATATTGGTATTACACCATTGAATGGCTTTTTCAGAACTGTCTAATGAGTGTATCTCTTTTGCACCACCGGCTGCAGCATATATAGAAAAACCACCTGAATAAGCAAAAGTATTTAATACAACCTTATTTTTTGCATATTGCATTAAAGCATATCTGTTATTTTTTTGATCTAAGAAAAAGCCTGTTTTTTGCCCCTCTTTCCAATTGACATAAAAAGAAAAGTTGTTTTCTTTGATGATGGTATCTATTAAAACAGGATTGGTTTCATCATTATTTGCGAATTCAGATTTGTCGTAAAACGAAATATAATTTTCTTGGAAAACATTTTTAATTGCTTGATGAATGAAGTGTTTTTGTTGATGGACGAACTCATTGTGAGCTTGCATAACAAAATGTCCGTTGTAATTATCTATGATAAGACCAGGTAATCCATCTGCCTCTGCAAATAGGAGGCGATAAGCATTGTCTTTTCCGTTGATTAAGTTGAGTGCTTGGCGATAAAGCAATGCGTTTAAAATTTTTTTATTCCAAAACGTTTGATCGATAAACACTGGTGAGAAATCCAAAATTTTTGCTGCAATATTGTTGTTTTGATAATAAGCAGTAGCGGCTATTTTGCCCTCTTCTATGCATACATATACTACTTGATTATGTATTTTTTCAGAAGTATTTTTTAGTGCGCCCGAAAATATCCATGGATGCTTGCGATGCAAAAATTCTTCTTTGCCTTTTTTTAGATAAACTCTTGGATACATTTTGAGGATGTTTTGGTTTACAGAATAGATTAAATGAGAATACCTTTTGGCTCTATTTGAAGTTTATTGAGCGTGTAAAAGAACCCAGAAGTATCCTTCATCAGTTCGTCATAAGTACCTTGCTGAACTATTTTGCCGTGCTGCACTACAATGATATTATGGGCATTACGAATAGTAGAGAGGCGGTGTGCGATGATGATGGATGTTCTGTTTTTCATCAGTTCTTCTAATGCCTCTTGTACGAGTTTCTCACTTTCAGCATCTAAATTGGAGGTTGCTTCATCCAAAATCAGTATAGATGGATTTCTTAACAACGCCCTGGCAATGGCTATTCTCTGTCTTTGTCCACCTGATAATTGAATGCCTCTATCACCTACAATGGTATCAAATTGTTGAGGAAATTGCATGATAAAGTGGAAGGCATTGGCTCTTTTTGCAGCTTCTATGATTTCTTCTTTTGTGGCTTTGATATTGCCATAGAGTATATTGTCGTAAATACTTCCACCGAAGAGCATCACATCTTGTGGGACAATAGCAATGTGTTGCCTGTAAAATGTCAGGTCATATTCAGAGTAATTTTTTCCATCTACAAAGAGACTGCCGTTATCTGGCTCATAAAATCTAAGTAATAATTGAGCAATGGTGCTTTTTCCGCTGCCGCTGCTTCCTACCAAAGCTATCTGTTGTCCTGCTTCAATTTTAAACGAGACATTATTTAATACTTGAAATACTTTTCGGGATGGGTAAGCAAAGGATACATGATGGAATTCAATATTTCCTTTTAATACCCTTGGTAAGGTGTATTCTTTGAGGGCTTTAATTTCTATAGTTTCTATAGGTTGATGCAAGAGATTCAGGAGACGGTCGTTGGCACCAAGTGCTCTTTGAATAGATGCTATTTGCTCTGGTAATCCACCTAATGAGCCCGCAACGAAAAGAGCAAGCATCATAAATTTTCCAAACTGTTCGGCAGTGATAATACCATCATTTTTTAGCAGAAGCATTTTCCATAATATAAAGAATACTGTACCGAAAATAACAGAGATAATAAAAGCGAAAAAGATACCTCTGAGTATGCCATATTTTATACCTTGTTTTTTGATGATATTTGTTTTTTCGGTGTATCTAATAATTTCATAGGGTTCATTGGTAAATGATTTTACATTGAGAATACCTGTAAATGCTTCGCCTACAATGGTGTTGCTTTCTGCTATGTAGTTTTGGAATTGTCGGGAAAAATCTCTGATTTTTTTTCCAAAAATGATGGTAATGATAATAAGTAATGGTATCATCAATAGAAACCATTTGATAATTTCCCAGGATGTATAATAAAACAATAAAATAGTACCACCTACGGCAATGATAGATTGTCGTATAAATTCGGCAATATTTACAGTAAAGGCATCGGATATAACATTAATATCGGTGGCCATACGACTACTGAGTTCAGCACTTTGGTTATTGTAAAAAAAGTCCATTGGCATACGAATGATTTTGCTAAAAGCATCGTCTCGTAATTTTTTTAGAATGCTTTCTGTAACTTGTGCAAAAAAATAGACCCTCATGAAAGAAAAAAAACCTTGTAGGATAAGTATGATAAGTAGTATTTTACCAATATTGAAAAGTTGCGTTCTCATTTCTTCGTTAGAGAGATGTGTTTCACCAAAGTAACCAATCATCTTACCTGATACAAGCGGAAAGACAAGCCCTACTATGGCAGTACCAAGAAGAAATAACATGCCTGAGAAAAATTTCCACTTTTCTTTTTCAAGGTAACTGAATAAGTAAAAAGATTTTTTAATATTTGTCCACGAAAGATCTGCTTTTGGTATTTCGTCTTTTTCTTTACTTTTAGTTCTAAATGATGCTTTTGCCATTGTTTTATGCTATGCTGCAAATATAGAGAATATATCAAGATACAGAAGCAATAATGGCATTAGTAGAAATCCGTTTACTCATTTAATTTATATCACAAAGACTAGTGAGAGAATAAGAAAATTACAGAAGAAAAGATAGTTTACTTAATTAAGAAAAGCAATCGTCTTTTATTTAATGAGAAGCACTGGTTTTACACGATTAAAAATCTGCTCATCGTCTAAATTAACAGTTTGGCATTGAAAATAATTCAATACTTTTGCAGAAAATAAATTATGCAGTATTTAGATTTCGAAAAGCCGATTGAAGAATTAGAATTACAATTAGAAAAATTAAATGAGCTACAGCAAAAGAATAAGGTAGATTTAAGCCCGTCCATTCATGATTTAGAAGCAAAGGCGCAGGAAAAAATCAAGGAAATATACGCTCAGCTTACACCATGGCAAATTGTACAAATAAGTAGGCACCCTAATAGACCCTATACATTGCAATACATAGAATACCTGACAGGGGGTAATTTTATGGAATTGCACGGAGATAGAGGGGTGGCAGACGATAAAGCCATTGTAGGAGGCTTCGGTTCGTTGGATGGACAAACAATCATGTTGATAGGCCATCAAAAGGGAGTGAATACTAAAACGAGGCAGTTAAGGCGCTTTGGAATGGCTAACCCGGAGGGATATAGAAAAGCATTGCGTTTGATGAAGTTGGCAGAGAAGTTTAATAAACCCATAGTTACCTTGATAGATACGCCTGGTGCATATCCTGGATTAGAAGGGGAAGAGAGAGGACAAGGAGAAGCTATAGCAAGAAACATACAAGAGATGTTCTCTTTGAAAGTACCAATAATATGTATAGTGATAGGTGAAGGAGCGAGTGGAGGAGCGCTGGGCATAGGAATAGGAGATAGGGTGTATATGCTCCAATACACATGGTATTCAGT
>DAHXOV010000159.1 GCA_027364695.1 bacterium | reverse complement strand
GTAGTGAATGGATCACTGATCAATAACTTCTCTTTTTTAAGAACACCTCCTTTTATATCATGGATTTCTGCAATCAACTCTGCTGCACTATTCGTAGTATTATTTAATACGATATTCAAAATATCATAGCTTGGATTGGGGTATAAAACTATTGGCTGTATATAATTACTTAGTGTATTGATAGAAGTGGGACTTATTTTTTGCTTTGTAAATATGTAGTTTCCATTAGCACTGCCGCCAAATCCTGTAAATACTAGCTTCCACATATCTCCTTGTTTGCTCTTTACAAAATATACCAACGAGTCCTCTATTTGCCAGCTACCTGTATAACTTTTCCAATTGTATCCAATAACATTGATATTCGTATTAAATGAATAATTGTACCACTGATTGTAAGAAGTATCTACGGGATAAACTTTAATGGCAGTCACACCTTTATTCTGAAGCACTCCTGTTACATTATAAGGAGATGGTATGAACGCTGTATATTGCTTAAATACCAGGTCCCAATTATTACTTGTTGGCTCTGCATCTAATATAGCATTGCCTTGTATAGAATAATAAACCAAAGTTTTTGTATTGTACGATGTTTTTGTAATACTGGCTGTTTGCAAGTTATTCCCATTTAAATCAGCGTATTGAAAGTAATAAATACCACCTGCTAATTTTTTCATCCATAGTTTTTTGTATTGATTATTAGAAAGTTTTATGATAAATAGAGAATCACCTGTCACTTCGTGCGTAATAGAATTATAAATTCCCCATCCTAAATCATAAGGATTATTGGTTACACCTACATTAAATGCCCCTACCGACCAACTGGTATCTGAATTATATCTCGCTGCCCAAGAATTAATACCCGTAGTATCTACTGTATTCCATACGCTGGTATCACCATTCGGATACACCCATAGTTTAGTACCTATGGCAGAGTTGATATGAATAGCCGCGCCCATACCTGACGTTTCAAAGGCAATATCCCACGCATTTTTAGGACTACTCCCCTGTTCGTCGTATTGCAAACTGTACCACTTTTCATTGGCATAGCCAGCACCTATACTAACAGTGTCTTTGATGGTTTGCGCATTGGCTGATGTAATTGTGCTAATTAAAATTGCAAGTAATGATGATTTTTTCATAATTTTATTTTTAGAATTATTCTAAATAAGAATTTTGCTGCAAAAATAACTCAAGAATGAAAGAGGATACAATACCTAAAAATTGGTATTTATGTACTTTAAGTACATCATAGATCATTAATGAATGATTGTTAAATATTATTATCGGTAGAAATGATTTTTTAGATGGCTGTATTATTTGATAGAATAGTTTTACGGACAAAACTTATCCTTTAAATTTGCCTATCAATTTTTTATTTATGAAACTCAAGCAAGTAACTGTTTTAATTTTATCGGTTTTTAGCGCGCTTAATCATTACGCACAAAACCCTCAATTCCCAAATAGAGGATGTAGTACTCCTCCTCCCCCTCAACAGTGGGAAAATCACTTTCAACAACTTATTCAACAATACGTCCAACAACACCCAGAGCTGATTGATAATCTTACTAATAAAATCATTGGTGGAAATAATCAAATTCAAGCCAATTATACCATTCCTGTTATCATTCATCTTATTCACGGCGGACAAGCAGTGGGCACTTATCCTAATCTTGCTAATGGGCAGTTAGTGTCTCAAGTACAAGTGTTGAACGAAGATTATGCAGGTATTGGATATAATTCAAATACATATCCTGCCACGGCTTTTGTTAACTATGCTGCATCTTTGCCTGCGGCTAATAAAGATGCAAATGGCAGAGTGAAAATCGCTAATACAGGAATTCAATTTTGTCTTGCAACAAAAGATACTTTAGGCAATACCTTACCAGAACCAGGTATCAATCGTGTTAACTACACTACTCTCCCTGCACTTACAGGTACTTTTACTTCTAAAAATCCAGCCGCCTCAGTTTACAATAATACATCAAAGTTTATGGATTTTATCAATAATTATATCAAAAAGAATACAATATGGAATGTAAGTAAGTACTTGAATATATGGGTAACAGATGAGTATTCCAAAGGGGGGTTATTAGGGTATGCTACTTTTCCCCCACGAAGAGGATTGACAGGTATACCG
>DAHXOV010000133.1 GCA_027364695.1 bacterium | reverse complement strand
ATCCGATACAGGTCTTTTAGAAATATAAGAACGGCGGAGATAGGGAACTTTGACAGTTATTTTTTTGTTATCTATTGCCAAAAGGGTAAAGCCCGTGTATTTTTCAGGATCAAAGTACCAGTGAGAATTTATGTTTTCTGCATGGTGTATGGAGATGGGGGATAGATCATTGAGGTATAAAAAATACTGCGTAAAAATAGGGAGGTCAAGCCCTAAATCTTTATGAATCGCTTCCACTTGCTCTTTATTGGCTCTTTGCCCCAGCATGATAGTGGCAGGGTCGCCAGGAAGAACATTGAATAAGAAGAAAATCACTGTAATAACACCCCATAATATAACAAGGGAGTAAAGAAGTTTTGATAAAATGTATTTTCCCACAGGTCAAATAAAAAGAGGGGCTAAAAGTAATAAAAAATTAATTAGAAACCTTAAGATAGATTATTAAGTATTGGTTAGATGAAATTGACATATTACGAAATCCTAATACTTACCATTTATCTTACTTAGTAAGAAAAAAAATCGTTGTATTTATTTTTGAAGGAATTGTATCTGAAAGTTGTGTTTTAATAAGACAATTAAAAGAACGATATTATTTACTTTGAGATATTCTGATTAAATCGTCTTTTTCTTCTTTGGTGAGAGAATGGTAGCCTTTAATAGAAATTTTATCTAAAAGATAGTCAAGATATTCATCATCATTTTTGAATTTCTTTATCATTCTTTTTTCTTTTATACGATTAATTATAAACAGCGATGCACCATATTCTCTGCTACTATTAGAGTATGTATCAAGGTATGTTGGGCTATTAATATTTTTATTTTTTTTTCTTCTGAATATAGATATGTCTCTTAAATCAGTTCCTTTTTTGAGATAATAGGCATAAATCAATCCGAAGAGGGCACCTCCAATATGAGTAACCTTTCCACCTGTATTGAATGAGAAATCGAGTAGCGTGCTAAGTATAAAAGTAATGACTGCAAAATATTTGAATGGTAATTGAATCAAAAAAAATAATTGTACCTGATAATCTGGAGTATAAATGGCTTGAGCCGCTATAATACCCATTACTGCTGCCGAAGCGCCCATAAGATAAGCACCACTCAAAGATGGAAATATCAACTGAGTAACTAATAAAAACAAAGCGCCTGCCAAACCGCTCATAACATAAAGATAAAGTAATCTTTTTTCTCCTAATATACTTTGGAACAAAGTCCCTGCAAAATAAAGCAACAAAACATTAAACAATAAATGAAAAAAATCAGTATGAAGAAACATGTAGGTGAGTAAGGTCCATGGCTTATATAACAATTTAAATTCATTAAGCGGCATGGCTAAATAAGGCGTGATATCTAATCTGAAAATGTGTAATGAGAGATTCACGAGTACAAATAAAGTAAAGTTGAGTACCAAAAGAATGGTAAGGTAATTGCTATTCGTCAATTGGCGCCATGTTTTATTGTAATAATCTCTCATAGCAATAGTTATACGATAAAATTAAAATCAGGTAAAAAAAAGGTGCTTATTTTTTCTTTTCCAAATCCACACCCATAATATACCCACTATCATGCCCCCAAGGTGAGCAAAGTGTGCTACATTATCTTCTGTAAAAATACCTGTAAAAAGTTCTATTAAACCATAAAGAATGACGAACCATTTGGCTTTGATGGGCATTATAAAGTAAATATAAAAATATGAATTGGGAAATAGTACACCGTAGGCGGCTAAAAGACCATATATAGCGCCTGATGCACCTATAACGACCATACTGTCATAGAGTTCATTGATTCTTTTCGTCCATTCTGTTATGTACTGCGCACGAATACTTTCATCGTGTATTTGCATTATCTCATTGTAAAAACCATCTAGTTTATCAACAAAAGGATGAATACTGTAATAATAAAAAGCATATTGAGTAAGCGCTGCTCCAAGTCCACAAAAAACATAGTAAATAATAAATTTTTTGCTCCCCCATATATTTTCTAATAGAGGTCCAAACATCCATAGAGCAAACATATTGAAAAACAAGTGCATTTCATTGCCATGAATAAACATATAAGTAATCAATTGGTACCAGTGAAACTCATTGGACATCAAATACCTTAATCCTAAGTATTCTGCAATATCTATATCATATTTGTATAAAAATACCATCTTTAAAAGGTAAAGCAGAGTATTTATGATTAAAAAATTGAGTGTTACAGGAGGAATTCTAAGCGTATTCATTGTATTGTATTATTTTTTAAAGTAAGCGGATATTTCATCCCTTGTAATTGCTTTGACAATTCTTTTTCCTGATGGAGAAAAAGTATAATTTTGAAGAGAAAATAATCGTTCAACCAGTCGAATCATTTCAGGTCTTGAGAGTATCTGCCCCTGCTTTACTGCGCTACTCCGGGCTATAGACATATAAAAATTTTCTTTTATATCTTTGCTTTCAGCGATTTGATTGATGCGAAAATTTTCAAGCGTATTTTCTATGATTTCTTTGATTTCATTGGTATCAATAAAATGAGGATAGGCATTCACTATAACAGAGTTGTGACCAAATTCTTCCATATCAAAACCATTGTCTCGAAATACAGGTAAAAGTTCTGTTAGTAATATAAAATCGTTAGGAGACAGATCAATATGAATAGGTATAAGTAATGTCTGGGAAGTAATGGAATGACGTTGGTTTTTAACGACATGATAAACAATGGTTTCGTGTGCCCTGTGCTGGTCAATGATGAGGAATTGTTCATTGGCATTGCAAATAATATATCTATTTAACCATTGAAAGCACTCTAATGAGTCAATACTTTTTGAATTTACTTCAAATTGTCTCTGTTCAGATATAGCTTGATGTTCTGTTTTATTTTGCTGAAAAATTTTATAGTATTCATCCCATGTTTGAGAGGATATTTTGGATGGAGAAGATGGTTTTGTTTCTGATTTAAATGGGTTGTAGTGAGGATCTATTTTAATAGATGGAGGTGGGGCGATCTTTTTTGGGTCAATATCTCTTATATCAATTTCAGTAGGTTGCGAAAAATCCAGTGTGTTGGTAATACCTGATACACCAAGCCCCTTTTTAATGACACTGACAAGGAAGGAATAAATCATTTTTTCATCCAACAAACGCGCTTCAATTTTGGCAGGATGTATGTTCCAATCTATTCGGGAGGGATTGATATTAAAAAAGAGAAAGAATTGAGGGTGATGGCCGGGGGGAATGGTACCTTTGAATGCTTCGTAAACAGCATGAGAAAGAAAGTTGTTTTTTACATAACGAGCATTGATAAAAATCATTTGGTGCGTTCTTTTTTTACGAGCTATTTCGGGGCTACCAATATATGCTTTTAATTCAAAAGCAGGTGTGGTATCATGAATACTGATGAATTTTTCTTTTGAAGAGCTATCTATGAAATATTCTATTCGTGCAAACAAATTATTGACGGCAGGTAGTTTGAATAATGTTTTGTCTTGATGAATAAGAGAAAATTGTATATTGTAATGTGGTATGGCCAAACGTTCAAACTCATCTAAAATATATTTTAATTCAGTACTATCTTCTTTGAGAAAATTTTTTCTTGCGGGAAGATTAAAAAATAAGTTTTGTACGCTGATGGTCGTCCCTTTTGGGCAAGCAGATGGTTCGTTGATAAGAACCTTATTATCTTCAATGATAATTCTAGTACCTAGTTCGGTATCTTGTGTTTTGGTTTTTAGTTCTACTTTAGAGACGGCGGCGATACTAGCGAGCGCTTCACCTCTAAATCCTTTTGTGAGAATATTAAAGATATCGTCTATGCTCTTAATTTTTGAGGTAGCGTGTTTTTCGAAGCACATGCGGGCATCTTCGGGGCTCATTCCAATGCCATTATCTGTAACTTGTAACAAAGATTTTCCACCGTCTTTTAATACAATAGATATTTGAATGGATTGGGCATCTATTGAATTTTCTACCAATTCTTTGAATACAGAAGCAGGTCTTTGAATCACTTCACCTGCCGCTATCTTACTTGCAATGTGTTCAGGAAGTAATTGGATGACGTTAGGCATTCGCAGATGTTTGTTGAAGTTGGTCAGCAATAATTTGTAGCCCTTGTTCAAAAGAATGAGGATGGTAGCCGAGTATTTTTTGGGCTTTTGTGATATCTAATCCTGTGATGGGTGGGCGTTTGGCAGGCTGTTGTATATCCGTACTTTTGGATGATTGAATTAAATTTTTATTTAAATGGAAGAAATCAGCCACTTTGCAGGCGAGATCGTAAATGCTCATAAAGTCCTTACCACTAATGTTAAAGATACCTGTAGCATCTTTTTCTGCAATGAGAATGCAGCCATTGGCAAGGTCTTCGGCTAATGTAGGGGTACGATACTGATCTGTTACGATGGATATTGTTTTGTTTTGTTCTAAGGATTGTTTAATCCAAAGAATGATGTTGGTTCTGCTCATATTTTTTGCTAGCCCATAGACGAGAATAGTACGCACTATTGCCCATTTTTTGAGGAGTGAACGTTGAACGATTTTTTCTGCTTCCATCTTGCTTTTTGCATATACACTGAGTGGATGAGGGCTATCTTCTTCGATCAACATCTTTTTTGTACCATCAAATATAAAGTCAGTGGAAAGATGAATGAGATGAGGGGTGTAATTGTTATTTTGTAAAGTAGATAATATGGCGGTAAGATGTTCTACGGATTTGGTGTTTTGCATATAGCATTCGTAAGGATTAAGTTCACAGGCATCTACATTTGTCATAGCAGCGGTATTGATGATAACATCTGGTAAATATTTTTCTATAACATATTGGGTGTGGGCAAAGTGTGCAATATCCATTTCTTCATAATAATAGTTGGGGTGTTGTATATTTAATCTGTCTTTGCCTCTGGAAGTAGCAATAATGGCGTGTTTTTTTTGAAGTAAAATAGCAATGAGTTTTTGTCCTAACAGCCCATTGGATCCTGTGATGAGAAATTTTTTCATAAGGATTCAGATAAAATTTGTTTTAATTTTTTGATTTGTTCTTTTTTCTTTATGAGAAATGGCACAAAAAGGAAAGAGGTTGATAACTCTTGATGGAAAAGGACATGTAAGCACGTGGCGTCTTTGTCGACAGAATGACGAAGGAGAAATGACACTGAAAAGGATACAACATATTAAGATGCATAAC
>DAHXOV010000173.1 GCA_027364695.1 bacterium | reverse complement strand
GATTTGATTGGCGGTAGAGAATTCGCTGGAGATGCCGCCCCCTTTGGAATTTTGCATAAGCACCACGAGAACGAGGAGTATGCAAACAAGAATAAGTAAAATGGTAATTGCTGCTTCCATAATGTTATTTTTTAATAGTGTTGGTTATTTGATAAGTAATTTTTTTAGTTCTTCAATTTTTGCTGCAAAGTAAGTGTTTTTTTGTGGGAATTTCAAGGATAAAATTTCATAAGCTCTGATGGCTTTGTGGATATTGCCTTGTGAGGCATATATTTGTGCAAGGGTTTCTGTTACGAGATCTTCTGTTTCTAATAAACTTTCTTTGGCTTTGTTTTCGGCGGAAAAAATTTTCCCCTTCATTATTTTAGTTGTTTTGGGTGGGTTAGATATGATTTTATCAATAATTTCTTGTTGTTGTTTAATTTTTTCTTTTTTGTTTTGTAATGCTTCAGTAGATGTAAGGGTGTTGGGTATGTTTTGTTTTTCTTGCTCTTTATTAGTATATATTTTTAGTAAATGAGAGAGAGAATAGGCAGATGTTTCTTCTTTTGTTATGGGAGGTGCTGTAGTGCTTGTGGTATCCTGATTGATATCATTGTTTGCCTCTGTTTTATTGCTTGTTAGTTGACTTTCTTGTTGAGTTGGTGCTAGTTGAGTTATTTTGGTTTTGATGTTTTGATTGATTTCTAATAATTCTTTTTGTATGATGCTTTCTACAATGGTTTTATTGATATCTTCGTTGATATTAATGGTTTCATTGGTTTGTGTTTCTGAAGTTTCTGTAAGTATTTGCGGCTTGTTTTGCTCTATTGCAGGAGTAGTGGGTATTGTTTTTTCTTTATTGTGTTTTTGTTTTGTGTTTTTATTTTGTTTTAGGAACTGAAAGAAAAATTTTCTGTTAGGAATATTGTGAGAAAATTTTTTTAAGACAGCAGAAAATTCGTTGTCATTGTTTTTGTATAAATAAGTAATATATATCATTTGAGAAAGAGAGAAAAATGGATATTGACGGGTAATTTTTTCTATATCCGAAAGGTCTGGCGCATTTGTTTGCAGCTCTAATAAATTATAGAATTGATGGATATTCATATTATTCTGATTCTTCTAATTCTTCATAATCCACATATTCACCTGCGTTATTATTTAATGGTTTATTTTTTTTGGGGTGCTTTTTTTCGGCTTTTTTGTGTTTGTTTTGGGAAGAATTATTTTTATGGAATAATTTTCTGATTTCTGTAAATATCAGGATGATAAGAATAATGTATAATAATACCCTTAACATTTAAGTAGTGATTTTTTAGTTATTGTTTGTTTCGTCATAATAGTTATTTTCATCAAAGTCATTTTCGTCAAAAATATCATTGTCTTCATCGAAGGGATGATCATTTTCTTCGTCTTCTAATTCCTCATGTTCTATATCGGAGTTGAGTTCATCTCTTAGATTATTTTTGTTATTGTTGGATTGGATCAATGATTCAGTATCGCCATTTAGGAGGTCTTCTTTTGTAAGATTTTTGTTTTGCATGCTTTGGTAAATTATTTTATCAATTTCGTCGTCGGAGAGAGTCGCTGGGTTTATGTTTTTGTTGGACATGTTGGGGTGGGTAATGTTTTGTTTTGTTTTTCTTCTTTTTGGTATTTTATTTTTGGATGAGGTGATTTTAGGGAGTTCTTCATTTGCAGAGAATGCGCTGTCTCTTTCTATTTTCATGAGTTCAATTAAAAAAGTAAGTTGGAGTTTCTCGTCGTAGATAAAAACAAATCTTTGTCGCGGCTGTTCTATGAGAGAGGCTATTTTTGTTTTACTCATTAGTTTTTCATCTTTTTGAATATCTTGTTCTTTAAGAGTTATTTCCTGATGCTTGTCCCAATACTCATCGGAAATAAAGAAGGAGGCGGATGTGTTGTTGTCTATGGGTAATTCTAAGCTTTTTATGAGTATATGAAAAAAATCTAAGAAAGTTTGATGGGATTTTATGAGTATTGTTCTTTCTACATTTTCATTTTCTTCCCATAGAATTTTGAATCTGTAAATAGCCATGATTATTTGTTTTTAGATTGATACATTTTAGAATGCAGGATTCCGATTTTGTTGAGACGGTGTGTGATGGAGGTATTTAATACGCCTAATCCATATTTTATACTTCGGTTGAAGTTGATGGAACTGGCTTCGGGAAAATATTTTGTTGGGCATGTAATTTCAGCTATTTCAAATCCGGCATAAAAAATCTGCGAGAGCATTTGATTATCAAAAACGAAATCATCAGAGTTTTCATGATAGTTGATGGTCTCCAGTACTTTTTTGGAAAAGGCTCTATAGCCCGTATGGTATTCTGAAAGTTTTTGCCAAACAATAATGTTTTGTGTAAGTGTCAGAAAGCGATTGAAAACATATTTGTATAATGGCATACCGCCTTTTAATGCACCTCCTCCTAATATGCGAGAACCTAAGACAACAGGATAAACTCCATTGGCTATGATGTAAGCCATGCTATGTATGAGTTTTGGGGTATATTGATAGTCAGGGTGGAGCATGATGATAATATCGGCACCTAATTGTAATGCTGTATCATAACAAGTTTTTTGGTTGCCACCATATCCTCTGTTTTCGTCGTGTTTGATAATATGTTGGATGCCAATTTTTTGAGCTACGAGTACTGTATTGTCTTTGCTACAATCGTCCACCAATACGACATCATCTACAATATCAAGGGGTATTTCTTTGTATGTTTTTTCCAGGGTAAATTCTGCATTGTATGCTGGTAAAACGACAATTATTTTATTGTTGTTAATCATAAATTTAAAAAAACATAACAATTGAGAGGTTTATACAAAGATAGGCATAAATATCAGCTGAACACAAATTATTTTTTATTTTTTTCTTTTTCTAAAAACTCAATGATTTTTGGTATTACTTCGTGAGATAATTTTTTGGCACGAATGATTTTATTTTTATCCAACAGATATATAACTGGCGTGGAGAAAATATCATATTTTTCACGAATATTATTGATGTGAATGGGATCATATACATTAATAAAATTAAGGTTTTTTTCAATGATGAATTTTTTCCACTTATCGTATTCGGTATGGGTG
>DAHXOV010000099.1 GCA_027364695.1 bacterium | reverse complement strand
ACAATTCAAAGAGACCTACTCATTCCCTTCCATTATCTCTGTTTCGTCCGATGTTACCTTTAATGCAAAACTGAAGTATAATTCAAAAAACACTCATCCAAACATAGAAGTCAAAGGAGCAGATGAAAATTATTTACTCATTTCAGGATACGAAATAGAAAAAGGCAGATGGCTCACCTCCACAGACCTCCACAAAAATTCTAATTATACTATTATAGGCAAAGATGTAGAAGCCCTCTTATTTCCAAAAGAAAGAGCGCTCGGAAAAAAAATATGGTGGGGCAGTTATCAATTCATCATCATCGGTGTCTTAAAAAACAAAGGAAGCAGTTTTGGTTTTGGTGGAGACAAAGTCATGTTCGTATCTCTCAAAGATGCTCGCCTTATCAATCCATCTCAAAACCCAAGATTCAACCTGCAAATCAAATGTGCCAATACACATCTGTTGGATAAAGCCATAGATGCAGCACGCTACACTTTCAGAAACATCCGAAAACTCTCAACATCAGATGAAGACAACTTTTCAATAGAAAAATCTGATATGGTTGCCAACCTCGTTATTGATGATTTAAAAAAAGTAACCATAGGCGCCACTTTTATAGCCATTATTACACTTACAGGCGCAGTCATTGGTTTACTCAACATCATGTTGGTTAATGTAAAAGAACGAACCAGAGAAATAGGCACCAGAAAAGCACTCGGCGCCTCTTCTAAAAACATTCAGCACCAGTTTCTGCTAGAAGCCATTATCATAGGATTATTAGGCGGCGCCATCGGAATAGTATTAGGTATTATCATTGGAAACCTTGTAGCAATGGGTTTAGGAACAGGGTTCTTCATACCATGGTTTTGGATAAGCGCCTCTCTCATCACCTGCTTCCTCGTAGGCATAGCAAGCGGTTATTACCCATCCAAAAAAGCCGCTGATGTTGACCCTATAGAAAGTTTAAGGTACGAATAAAATAGTTCACATAAACATTTTTACCAACAAAGAACATAAAGCAGAAAAAATAAATCCCTCGTAGGTATAATCCTCTTAGCCATTAGAATACAAGCCAATTTTATTTCCTTCTGTATCCATAATATATGCCACATATCCACTTTGATGATCTATGTATGTTTTAGCAATCGTAATTCTTCCATCTGCTAGTTTATTTTTCAATAATGTTTTTTGCATCAATATCTTTCCTCCATATTTCTCTATATTTTTCAAGACATTATCCATTCCTACACTATTGACATCAAAAAAAACCACTGAACCAAATATCTTTTCTTCACTGCCCGACACATCCCTCAATGCCCCTGTAATATCAAAACTATCCCCTCTTTTATTTGCAAACACAGCATGCTGAATACCTCCAAAGATTCGCATATCAAAACCAAGATCAAAGACATTCTCATAAAAATGAACAGCCCTTTGCATATTCTTTACAGGAATTTCAAACCAACAAATCAACTTCATATTTTTTATGGCAAATTTATCCAAATTTTCTCAGTTACTTATTAAATGATCTTTAAATTTCAGATGACAAATCAATCATCTTTTTATGAACATAAATTTACTTTTCATAGATTATTTCAAATTAGACCACAATATTTTAATTTCACCTAAATGTTTAGGAGCTATTGATTTAATATCGTAAGTTTTTTATTACATCTTGTAAAAATATAAGTTCATCTAAAACCGAATAACCTTTGTATTATCCGTTAGTATAATAGTATAAATTCGCTTCAATCCGAATAAACTTTTTATTATCCATTAACATAATAATATAAAATAATACTATCTATTCATTTATCATTGCCCCGCCAATGAGCAGTCCAAAAAATATAGCCATTATTGTTTCCGATATGCATTATTTTAATGCTTCTGTCTGTGCTGGCGTGTATAGGCAATTAGCACCCAAAGAATATAAAATAAGCATTTACCTGACTCACGAAAATGAACAAAAAGAAAAAGAATATCTCACAAACATTGTACAAACAAATTGCATCCATGGAATCATTCTTTTTTCCTGTCTGAGTGAGCCCTTCTTTTATTATGAACTTCTTCCTCGTATTCAAATACCCATTGTTTTTGTTGATAGGTTATTACCCCTGTTTGTAAAATGTAATTTTGTAACTGTGGATAATTATGGTGGGGCTTACAAAATAGGTAAAAAACTGATAGAAAAAGGAGCTAGAAATATTGCCTGTTTAAGCATGTTAAAATACAATAAATTAAGCACTATAGAAGATAGAATTAATGGTTTTAGAGACAGCCATATCAATGAAAAAAACATAGCTTGTTACAGAGAAGAATTAGAATATGAAGATATAACACAAAGTATGGCATTAAAACTAAAACAATGGGAGCAGAAAACTCATTTCCCCGATGCAATTTTTGCTACCAACCATTTAATCATGAATGCTTTTATATCCCTTTTGCCTCAAAATAAAAATTGGCAGGCGTTAAGCCAAAATACTATATTATCTTGTTTTGATAATCTGCCTTATTTTGATTGGGTAAATAAGCCTATCATAAGTGTTGAACAACCTATTGAAAACATTGTTCTTTATGTGTGTAATATCATTAGGAAAAGAATAGAACAAAAGGATGCTCTTAAAAGTTATGCAAATATCATTCTACCTGTAAAATTAATTGACCGATATGAAAGCAGAACCATCTAAAAACCTATCTGTGAAAAGAAACATTTAAAATGAAAAAGCCCTCTGCAATGCAGAGGGCTTTTTCCGTTAAACACTCTTCTTTTTATTGTTTGATTAACTTACCACTCACTTTATCAGTGTTTGTAGTTACATTATAGAAGTAAACACCTGCATTCTCATTAGATAGATCTACATTGATGATATGCTGTCCTGCATCTCCTTTGACATCCATGCTATTGACAACTTGTCCTAATGTATTCAATATTTCTACATGAATAGGAGAGGCTTTATCTAAATTAACTACCAACTGGGTAGTATTATTAGTTGGATTAGGATATACATTAACACTCACATTTTTGCTAATAGAAGTATTAGATTTTCCAACAGACAATGGAGTAGCTGGATTGGCAAAATCAGCCAATGTAAACTGAGCACCACTAACATAATAATGATCCATAGGACTTGTTCCACCAAATGTAGGATCTCCGCTAAATGTAAATGGAACTTCGTATGCACCACCACCCAGATTAATTACTCTATTAGACATATAATGCCAGAATATTCCTGATGCTGCTACGGTAGGAGTTGCTACTCCCGTTCCAATCACAAGTATTCTATTAGTTACGGTGTTAGAGTATATATCATATCCTTTCATGTATAAATCAGGATAAACATTGAAGCGATGTCCTGTAACAGAGGTATCTGTTTCTGTCCAAGAATAGAAGATTTTATCGCCCGCATCATTTCTAGATATTTGAATTCTTGCATCAATATCCAAAGATGCTGCATCCCACTGGCTGCATGTATTATTTCCTCCCGATGTCGCTTCTGTACCCATAGAGTCAACAAGAATACCATTCCATGTATTATTACCTTCTAAAACAAAGTCCATAATAGTAGGCTGCGTAGTAGTTACTCCGTAGTAATAACTATAGTTTTGAGTACCACATCCCCCACCACTACTAAACGAATAAGTATAATATAATGAGTCATTATCAGTACTGTATGCACTTACTACTGTTCCTACCAAATGCAATCTTCCCATAGCGTCTACTGTTGCATCGAAGCCTTCACCAAAAGAGAAAAACGGAACAGCATAGGTATTGCTTGTTACTGCTACAGGTAATCTTTTATTTACCTCAGGTAAGGTAGTAAAATCAAAAGAAGGAATAATTGTCCATGAAGCGCCACCATTGGTTGTTTTATACACAATAGGTTGAACGCCTTTCATAGTAGCAGTAGCACCTTGTCTTACACCCATCATTACAGCATAACCTGTATTGCCTCCATTATCCCATGCCATTAAAGGAGTAGAAAGCAGTGCATTACCATTAGCAGCAGAATACTCTACTGGAAATAAAAGTGAATCCAAAGTCCAAACGAAAGATCCTGCGTTAAAATTACCTCTCATAATAGCCATTCCTCTTGGGTTATAAGCAAGATTTGTAGTGCCGTTTATATCGTCTACTATAGCGCCTGCTGCTCTTATTACGCCATCATCGGTCGCTGTAAACATGGTTCTTACCATGTCTTGTTTGCTGTTTTGATAAGCAGATGCAATAAATTGTGTAGTTGGAGTACCTAATGCGGTAGGATCTCCACCTACAGAAGAAGTGTAGGGTTTGCTAGCGTACCAGTTTCCTACCCATCCCGAGCCTGTGGTTATTGGACCTGTACCTACAAAGTAAATATTATTTACATTTGTGTTACCAGTAGGATTGTAAACACCACCTTGAGGATAACGTCCCAGGTTCGTCGCATCTGCCCATATACAGGTAGAATCCCAGCTTAAGCCTTTGTTCAATGACCATGAAGTTACAATGGAGCCGGAATTACTTGCTGGGTTTGTATTAAAAAAAGAACTTTTACGATGTACAAAAGTTACAATATCCAGTGTTGAATTGTACTGCAATGGTTTTTGTTGGGACGTCAA
>DAHXOV010000094.1 GCA_027364695.1 bacterium | reverse complement strand
CCTGAATATGTATTAGCCATTCAAAATAAATTAAAAGAAACCAATGATCAATTATTTTTATATGAACCCTACTATCAATTTTTACTGCAAAATTTTAATATCCACCTAAATATCCCTGTAATAAAAAATACAGATGACTTTGTAAGTAATAAAATCGATCTGCTGATTAGCTTAGGCGGAGATGGAACACTTTTAGAAACCTTGTCGTTAGTTCAAAAATTACCTGTTCCTGTTTTTGGTATCAATACAGGAAAATTAGGGTTTTTAACCTATGATTTTAATAATAATGTAATAGAGGCTATCAATTTTATCACTCAGAAAAAATTTACTATAGAAAAAAGAAATTTATTGGAACTCATTCACCCATCTCAACATAATGGCAATATTAATTATGCTTTAAACGAAATTGTTCTTCACAAAAAAGACAAGGCATCTATGTTGTATATTGATGTGTTCATAGACAATTCTCACCTCACTACTTTTTTTGCGGATGGGGTCATTGTATCTACTGCTACGGGCTCTACTGCCTATTCTTTGAGTGGTGGCGGACCTATTTTAGAACCAGGATTAGACGCCATGATTATTACGCCCATTGCTTCTCATTCTTTAAATGCAAGACCCATTGTTATTTCCAATCAACATATCTTGTCTTTCAAGATAGATGGCAGAAACCCGCAGTATTTGCTGTCATTGGATTCTAAATCTTATGAGTTAGATATTGACTTCAAATATGAATCCATTAAAATCACCAGCGCACAACATCCATTTCATTTAATTGTATCACATCCCTATCATTTTTTTGATTCCCTGAGAAATAAATTATATTGGGGCAGTGATAAAAGATTTTAATCATGAACCCCGCACTTTCACTGCTCATTCAGAGCATACAACAAGTTATTTTTATAGATGAAAAAGCTTTTTTAGAATCGCAGCAGCAAAGTCCCATTACTGCTGTTAAATTAAACAGCAACAAAATTACTGATATTAAAAATATAGAATTTGAAACCGACGACAAAATAAAATGGGCGGATGACGCCTATTATTTGACCAATCGTCCTGCTTTTTATTTAGATCCACTATTTTATGCAGGGGCTTATTATGTAATGGATGCTTCATCTATGTTTTTAGAATATATTCTCAAATATCTCAACATTGATAAAAATTCTGTGGTTCTGGATATTGCGGCTGCGCCTGGCGGAAAATCTGTCTTGCTCAGTAATTATCTGAATGATGACGGATTAGTATGGAGTAATGAAATAAATTCTAATCGCGCAAAGGTGCTGAACTATAATCTGAGTAAATGGGGAAAAAATAATTTTACAGTAACCAATCATTCAACCGATGAATTCATCAGATTAGAAAATATTTTTGATGTGGTAATATGCGACGCTCCCTGTACGGGTTCAGGATTATTTAGAAAATATCCTGAATGGATGTCTTCCTTTAATGAAAAGTATATACAACAATGCGTGCAGCGTCAAAAGCAAATTTTAAAGCACCTGTTTCCTTGTGTCAAAGAAAATGCATATCTCATATACAGCACTTGTTCTTTTACTGTTGAAGAAAATGAAAATATATCCGAATACATCATTCAAAATGGATTTGAATATGTACCTATACAAATACCCCATCATTATGGGATAGTCAATACATACTTAGGTATTCGTTTTTTTCCACATCTTACTCCATCAGAAGGATTTTTTTATGCAACGTTTCAAAAAAAAGTAACTCATACTTCTTCACAAAATAAAACTGAAACGAAGAAATACAGCAAAGAATTGAAAGCACATGCCTTAAAACCACAAGAACTACACAAGGTGCCATTTTTAAATTTTGTAAATATTCGTCCCCATCACCGCATTTATCAGCAAAAAGACAAATATTATTTATCTAATCGGGTATTTGACCATTTTACTCATTATCCGTTTAGGTATATTAGTATAGGCACATTGATAGCATATTCTGGCGCACATGCTCCATCAGCAGAACTGGCATTGTCTGTTTATCTGAATGAAAACGTCCCAAAACACTACTTTGATAAAAATACAACTTTGAAGTTTTTGAAAAAAGAAAATCTAAATATCCATTCTGCAAAAGGCATTCATCTTGTTATGTACAATGGTCTTGGGCTTGGTTGGGCAAAAGTTTTGGAAAATAGAACAAATAACTATTTCCCCACTGAATGGAGAATATTAAAAGATATTGCAAATGAATAGAGAATATAAGTTTATATTCTTTTAAAAAGTGATTTAAATCATATTTTAAAAATACAACACATTATTACTTTGCATTTTTTTATTTGCAGTATGAGTATTATCATTGTTCCAAAAAAGAAGATGCTGAATGAGTTAAAACTGATAGAAGCGATTTTTGATTATTCTACTGAAGGGATTATTGTGTGTAAAAATTACAGTGAAATAGTAATGGTTAATCCTTCTGCTGCTAAAATTTTTCATTATACTACAGATGAAATGATGGGAATGGAAATAGAAACATTGATTCCAAAAGAAAAAAGAGATGTACATAAGCAAGTGAGAAATAATTATGCTCATCAACCTGTTGCCAGACCAATGGGGAAAAATATGGTGCTTTATGCTTTAAGAAAAGATCACACGACATTTCCCGTAGAAATCAGCTTAAGTCCTTTTGAAATTAATGGAAACAAATATGTAGTATGTTTTATTATAGATATTACAGAAAGATTATCAACAGAAGAAAAACTCAAAGAATATACGGAAATATTAAAAAGAAAAAATGAAGAAATATCCTATCTCAACCATGCACTGGAAAGTAAGGTGAAAGAAAGAACAAAAGAACTTGCCCGTGTAGTGTACGAATTATCCCAAAGCAAAAACGAACTTTCCCAAGCACTTGAAAAAGAAAAAGCGCTCAACGAAATCAAATCCCGCTTTGTATCCACTGCTTCACATGAATTTAGAACCCCTCTTGGTACCATCCTTTCGTCCATATCCCTCATACAAAGATACACCAAAACAGAAGAACAGGAAAAAAGAGAAAAACATATACAAAGGATAAAAACAGCAGTAGTTCACCTCACCGAAATGCTCAATGATTTTCTTTCTTTAGATAAATTAGAAGAAGGCATTATCCGCTACAAACCCAATGTAATCATTGTGCCTGATGCTTTAAGACAAATTATAGAAGAAATTACACCGATTTTAAAAAAAGGGCAACATATTGTATATAAACATTTGTCTGATCTTACACAATGTATAGTGGATGCTCAAATCCTGAAAAACATATTATTCAATCTTATTTCTAACGCCAGCAAATATTCTGATGAAGGAAAACCCATTGTAATAGAAAGTAACATCGCTGAAAACAATTTGATTATTCTCGTAAAAGACGAAGGATGTGGTATTCCTGAAGAAGAACAAGAGTTTTTATTTACCCGTTTCTTTAGGGCAAATAATGTAAATAATATACAAGGTACAGGATTAGGACTCAATATTGTCAAAAAATATTTAGAACTCATGAATGGTAAAGTAAAATTGAAAAGTAAATTAAACGAAGGAAGCACTTTTACTATATACATCCCTTTTTATTTTAATGAAAAATCAAAATTATGACAAGATCAAAAAAGAAAATTTTAGTCATTGAAGACCATCAGGATATGCGCGAAAATATTGCAGAAATACTTGAATTGGCTGATTATCAGGTCATCAGTGCCGCCAATGGAAAAGAAGGTGTAAAAATAGCCAAATCAGAAATGCCTGATTTAATTATATGTGATATTATGATGCCTGAATTAGATGGATACACTGTACTGTCTATCTTATCAAAAGATGCTAAAACTTCTGATACCCCCTTTATATTCCTTACCGCAAAAGCAGAAAAGCAGGATATGAGAAAAGGAATGGAAATGGGGGCAGATGACTATCTCACCAAACCTTTTACAGATACAGAACTTCTGAATGCCATTAAAACCCGGCTCTCAAAATATCAGAAAATAAAACAAACACTGGCAAAAGGAGAAACCTCTTTTGAAACAGTCCAAAACTTCTTTGATGAAGCCGCTTTGCAAATGTCTATTGACAAATTAACCAAAGGACACAAAATCATCCAAATACCTAAAAAAGAATTTATTTTCAAAGAAGGTAAATACCCGCATTCTCTTTATTTTTTAGTATCTGGCAAAATCAAAGCCTATAAAATCAATGAATTTGGGAAAGAATTTATCATAGATCTGTACAAACCAGGCGACTTCTTTGGATACGAAGCACTGATAGAAGATACAAGCTATCAATTTTCTGCTGCTACACTGGACGACTCCGAACTCTGCATCATCCCAAAAGAACAATTTTTCCTTCTATTAAATATACACAAAGATATTGCCAATACATTCATAAAACTGCTCTCCAACGGAATGAAAGAAAAAGAAGAGCGCCTCATGAAAATGGCTTACAACTCTATTCGAAAAAGAGTGGCAGAAGCCCTCCTGATGCTCATCGACAAATATAAAGAACCCAATGATGATATTTTTAGTATCAGTATGTCAAGACATGATTTAAGTAGTTTGGTAGGAACAGCCACAGAAACACTTATCCGAACACTTTCCGATTTTAAAGAAGAAGCTATTTTAGAACTTAAAGGCTCCAATATCAAAGTCATTAACGAACAGAAACTGAGGAAAATAAAAGGATAAAAGTTTAAACTACTTTTTTCATTGCTTAATTAATTTTTCTTTTGTAAAATATAAAAGTATTTTTTATAAATTGATGGAATTTCTTTTTTGTTGCTTTTTGAAATGACAGAACAATACTTAACAAACAATGTAAAAAATCTTATTTTATTTAAAAATAATCTCCCATCATCTTCGCTTCTATACATTCTTTCTTTACAAATCTACCATGCAAATTTTATAGCCAGTGAATTTTAATTATTATTGCACTTCATTAAATGTAAAATTTACTATGCATCAAGATATCATAGCTCCCATACCAAAAGATCTTTTGCAATCAGAATTAACAAGAGATAAATTGATACGATATACCAAAAACGGGAATAACGAAATATATATTGTCAATTATCACAACGCTCCTAATGTATTAAAAGAAATAGGACGACTGAGAGAAATGACATTCAGAAATGCAGGCGGCGGCACAGGAAAATCTATAGACATAGATGCATTTGACACAGCGCAAAAAAATTATTATGAACAACTTATCGTGTGGAACCCGCAAAATAAAGAAATTGTCGGATCTTACAGATTTATACTATGCAAGAACGCGCTTCAAAACGGTCAATTACATCTCGCTACATCTGAACTATTTCACTTTGGTGATGAATTTATCAATCAATACGCGCCTTACACAATTAAATTAGGAC
>DAHXOV010000170.1 GCA_027364695.1 bacterium | reverse complement strand
ACATTAGAGCAACTTATGATAGAAGAGAATGCCCAAAAAATACTGCAACGCAGCAAATATAAGCCATAAGCCGTGTTAGCTCAGTGGCAGAGCAACTCACTCGTAATGAGTAGGTCAGGGGTTCAAATCCCCTACACGGCTCATTGCTATCAAATATTTTATATTAAAAAACAAATGAAATATGAATTCTGACAAGATTATTTTGGAAGTGTTTACAGACGATAAACATGTGCCCGAAAAAATAAGATGGGAAGCCCCACAGATGATGGAAAAAGGGGAATGTAAGTCCATTGCGCTATCATTATGGGATGGTAAAGAAAATAATACTTTGCGAATGGATATATGGACAAAAGATATGACTACCGATGAAATGAAGAAGTTTTTGTTGCAAAGTATGATTACTTTTTGTGATACATATAACAAAGCCACATCTGATACAGGACTTGCTGATAAGATTAAACAATTTATTATCCATCTAGCAAAGGAAGAAAAAATTATTTAAGACATGGGTATTTTAATACGGCTATAATATAAAATATATCGTTTTACTATAAATTCATTTAATTTGCTTAACACAATATGTGGAAAAAAAAATATATTGTTATTCTTTTTGCAATGACAGAGCGGTTATTGGCTCAAAATCATTTTACTTCTGCTTCTTTTTATTTTGGGTACGGTACGGTGGTGCAGCATACTGGTAAAATAGGTAATTTGATTGCAGAAAGACCTTATTTTGCAGAAATAAATATTTTCAAAAAGTCATCGGGCTATTACAAATGGCATCGTATCAACAATTTCCCTGATTATGGATTGTGTTTTAATTATGAAACACTTGGAAATACAAAAAAATTAGGCAGTAGTATAGCGATTGCTCCTTATTTGGAGTTCTCCTTCCATAAGAAGGAAAAAAAAATATTATTCAAAATGAAGATGGCGTGGGGTTTAGCATATCTTACTAAAAAATTTGATGTAGAAAATAATCATAAAAACATTGCTATTGGCACGTATATGAATACATTTATTCAATTTAGATTTTTATGGCAAATAAAACTGGGTTCCTATTTTTATCTTCATCCTAATATCACATTTATTCATGTGAGCAATGGCAGATTTTCTGTGCCTAACCTTGGCATCAATACTTTATATTCATCCTTAGGAATAGCTTATCTGTTTAGAGAGAACAAGCAGTATCAGGCAGTACAAGATTCTTCTTCAGACAAAACATCAAAGCATGAAATTTTATTTTTTACAAGTATAGGGATGAATGAAGTAGAGCCTCCTACCAATAATAAATTGTGGGCATTTAGCACAGGTATAAATTATTATTTCAACATTCAACAAAACCAACAATTAGGTGTAGGTATAGATGGTTTTTATGAACAAAGTTTGGCGTATGAAATCAGAAAAACAGATACAGCAAAAGTTCAATTTAATTTTAATACAGCGTTCAGTAATGGAATAAAAATTTCCTATGCCTACAATTTTGGAAGATTAAGTCCTCTATTAGAAATGGGTTATTATATTTACATGCCAAATTCAGTTTTTCCAAATGGTGTATTTTATCACCGATTGGGATGCAGGTATTATCTCAAAAACAACATTGTCATTCATTTTTCATTAAAAACACATTTTGCTGTGGCACATCACATTGAAGTGGGTATAGGATATAGATTTAAAATAAAAGGCAAGATCAACCATCTTCATTAAGGAATAAAAAATGAAATTAGTAACAAAACAATTCGCTTATATTTTAATTGGTTTCCATGTGATTATCCTGTTTATTTCCTGTAAAAAAGAAAATGCCTTTGATTGTATAAAGCCAACGGGAAAAATAATCACTGAAAATCGTTACTTGTCTTACTTTCATACCATTGTTACAGAAGACAAAATAGATGTGTATTTAAGGCAAGATAATCAAAATAATGTACTGGTAAAAGCAGGGCAAAATATACTCAATAATGTTATTACAGAAGTAAAAAATGAAACGCTTTATATCTATAACAAAAATAAGTGTAACTTTATACGAGATCCAAAGAAAAAGATAGAAGTGTATGTGAGTTTGGTTAAACTAAAGTATTTAAAACACACCGGCAGTGGAAATGTATATAGTGTAAATACTTTTGTTCAAGATTCAATAGCACTTCGCATAGAGTCGCCAGGAGATGTACATTTGCAGATTCAGACAAGTTTTTTTTCAGGCAGCACACATGGTAATGGCGATCTTTATATTTCAGGTAATACCGATTATTTTTATTACAATTACAATGGCACTAATTTTATTTATGCAAATAGCCTGGTAATAGGAAATTACGCTTATTTAGAAAGTCACTCTGTAGGCTATGCTTATGTCAATATTAATAATGCAGGTATGGATGCTATGTTATTTACAAATGGGAACGTTTATTATTATGGGAATCCAACTTATCTCGGGGTTATTTCAAAAGGAAAGGGGAAAGTAATTAAGTTGTAAAT
>DAHXOV010000086.1 GCA_027364695.1 bacterium | reverse complement strand
CTACTATATTAGCGGTACAACACTATCATACCTTCTCAGAGCGGTTAAAAGATTTTCCTGTAAATATCAGTTATCTCAACAGATTTAAATCACAAAAAGAACAGCAAGAAATCATTGAATTGCTGAAAAAAGGCACCATAGACATTATTATAGGCACACATAAATTGTTAAGTAAAAATATACAGTTCAAAGATCTTGGCTTATTAATTATAGACGAAGAACATAAGTTTGGAGTAGCAGATAAAGATAAAATAAAACTGATAAAAAACAATGTAGATACATTTACACTTACCGCTACACCTATTCCGCGTACATTACAGTTTAGCTTAATAGGAGCTCGTGATCTTTCTGTTATTCAAACCCCTCCACCTAACCGTTATCCCGTGAGGACAGAATTGCATAGTTTTTCTGATGAAGTTATACAAAATGCTATCTATCAAGAAACAGAAAGAGGAGGGCAAGTATTTTTTATTCATAACAGAGTACAGGATATTTATGAACTAGCGACTCATATTCAATCTTTACTTCCACACATTCAAATATCTGTTGCACATGGAAAGATGAAAAGTCATGAGCTGGAAGATGCCGTGATGAATTTTATATATGGAGAAACACAAGTGCTTATTTCCACAAACATTGTTGAATCAGGGATAGATATTAGCAATGCGAATACTATTCTTATCAATAATGCTCAAAATTTTGGATTGAGCGATCTACATCAATTGCGTGGCAGAGTGGGCAGGAGTAACAAACAGGCTTATTGCTATTTATTGGTACCCTCTTTGCACATATTGACGGATGATGCAAAAAAAAGATTAAAAGTAATCATGGAATTTTCTGATTTAGGTAGCGGCTTTCAAATTGCTATTAAAGATTTGGATATACGAGGGGCAGGAAATTTATTAGGATCAGAACAAAGTGGATTTATCAATGAAACAGGTATAGATGTTTACATGAAAATACTTAATGAAGCTATCAGCGAGATGAAACAATCTCAAGAAGAAAATTCAAACGAAAAAATGGCTGTTTTTTCTCATCAACTGACTATAGATACAGTAATAGATACCGATTTGCCTTTATTTATTCCTTCAGATTATGTCAGCCATTCTACTGAACGTTTAAACTTATATCGCCAACTGAATAGTTGTTCTAACCATCAACAATTAGAAGAATTTGGACGTATGCTAAAAGATAGATTTGGCGAGCTCCCAAAAGAAACAGAAGAATTGATAGAATCAATAAAATTACGATGGCGGGCTTCTAAGTTAGGCTTTGAAAAACTCCTACTAAAAGGTAAAAAAATGATGGCGGTTTTCATTAGTAATCCAGAACATTCTTTTTATAGAACAGATAGGTTTAGAAATATTATGCAATATATTTCTACTCAAAAAAACAATACCTGTAGCATAAAAGAACAAAGGCATAAACTCATGCTTGTTTTTGAAAATATCGCAGATATTCATCGTGCCCACATGCTCATTCAAAATATCATTGAAAATACAGAAATAAACAGTGTCAAAGATAACATTTAATCTACCGAGCGAATAAACAAATAAAATACTGTTCCTTTATCCACTTCTGACTCAAAATAAATTTTCATTCCTAATTTATCACATATACTTTTCGCAATAGCCAAACCTAAACCCTTTCCCGTTGTCTTCGTAGAAAATTTAGGTTCAAAAATTTTATCTATAATTTCTTGTGGAATTCCACACCCATTATCTTTTACAGCAATGTAAATGTCATTATTCTCTTTATCTACTTCAATAATCATCTTCCCATTCCCATCTATGGCTTCTATAGAATTTTTAATTAAATTCATCAAAACCCTTGATAAAAGATATTCATCTGTAATTATTTCGCTTTTTATATCGTCATTGATACGTGTTTCTACGCTTACATTTTGATAAGTACAGTACTGGTTGATAATATTCCTGACCAAATGGATGATATTCACCCTTTCTAATTTTGGTTGAATGTCTTGTGCAAACTCTGAAAAATCCTCTGCTATTCTTGATAGTATTTGTATTTGTTGTATAACAGAATCAATTGTTTTTTCACTTTTTGAAGTACTTTGTTTTTTAAGATGTTCAATATTCAATAATAGTGGTGTCAAAGAGTTTTTAATATCATGAGCCACCTGTTGTGCCATTATTTGCCATGCGCTTTCCTGCTGTTCTTTCTTTAATTGTATCAATGCTTCATTTAAACGTTCTGCCAGTTGATTATAACTCATTACTAAATTCCCTAACTCATCTCTTGATGCATATTCAATTTTTTTTAATTCTAATGGATGAAGATCCTTGCTTAGATACTTTGCTATTCTTTGAATAGGTAATGCGATATAATTAGATAACACTATCCCAAAAATAAAGGATATAAAAAATAACAATGCATAAATATTTACCAATGGTATTAAGGAACTATATAATTTTTTCTCAATATGATTTTGCTCTTCAAAAAAAGGAAATTCTATGATATGCGTTTTGCCATTTATAGTATGCAAGCTAAACAAAGAGGTATAAATATAATCTCCTATTTTTCTTTTTACAAACAACTTTTTTTCTTCTGTTATTCGCTCTATCCAATCATTACATAATTTTGACGGCACTAATTTGAACTTCATCAAAACATTAGAAGCATTCATATTATTCAAATATCCATCTTTATCGTAAATGAAAACATTTGAACTGGCTGTTGAAATATCAAAACTTTGTGATTCCTTTATCAATTGCGTCTTTATCTCTTTATCAAATAAATTTTGCATATACACAAATGAAAAAATAAAGAGCATATAAAACGAAATAATCAAAACAAACATTACTAAACCCGTTATCTTATTTGAATAGGATAAATACTTCAAAGGAAACAAATGTCTATACTTAATAACATAATAAGCATAAAAAAATACCAGAAGCAAAGTAACCATCAAAATAAAATACATTGAAAATAAAGATACAAAATCCCAGCCCGATGGACGATGATATGCCATATAAACAGCCCCAGAAACACCTGACTTTCTTTTTTCAAAAACATAATCAGAATATAATTTTTCAATCCCAAAATTATCATTCAGTTTTACTG